>JAEOUJ010000080.1 GCA_016839405.1 Candidatus Gerdarchaeota archaeon
TAAAAGCTCGATGGCAGCAAACTGATAATAAAAAAGAAAGATTACATATAATAATGCCAGCTTTTAATCCATATATTAAAGGCAGATCAATTGATGACGAATCATTTAATACATTAATTACAATGAAAGAAGGTATTGATTTTAAAAATGCAGAAGTGTTCACTTTAGAGGGTATTTTACTAGGGAAATTACAGGATTTACAAGAGCAGAAAAAACAAAAAAAAGAGAATAAAAAATAATTATTTCTTTTTTGCTTTACCAACAACTACACCAGACATTGCACTCTGCATAACACCTCGAGTAATGCCTGCTCCATCTCCAACAAAATAGAGGTTCTTAATATTTTTTGATTCGAGATTTTTGTTAAGGTCTATTCTAATACTATATAGTTTTATTTCAGGGGCATACAAGAGAGTATTTGGTCCATCAATTCCTGGCATTATTGCATTGAGATGTGTTAAGAAATCACGCAAGTCACTCATCACTCTGCTTGGCATAGCAAAACTAATATCACCTGCAACAGCACTCTCTAGGGTTTGTTTAATAACAGAACGTTGTAATCTTTCTTCGGTTGAGCGTCTACCATTTTTTAAATCCTCAAAACGTTGAATTAAAACAGAATTACCTCCAGAAAGCATATTTGCTAAATTAGCAACATGTTTAGCATATTGTATTGGTTGCTTAAAAGGTTCAGTAAAATTACATGTTACAAGAATGGCAAAATTAGTGTTTGGACTTTTTATATCAGTACGACTTTCTCCATTAACACAAGTAGTTTCGTCATATCTTTCAGTTGTAACATACCCACCAGGGCAAACACAAAATGTTCTAACATGATCTTCATAATTTTTAGTAACATATTCAATTTTAAATTCATATAAATTCTCAGTAAATTCAGCACAGTATTCATTTAATGTTTCCACTCTAACACCAATATCAACTGCATTATGTGAATAGGAAATTTTTAGGCGATCACATTCAGATTTAAGCCAATTTGTACCACCACGACCAACAGCCATGACTACATTCTTAGCTTTGAATATTTTACCATCGGTTGTTGAAACTCCCTCAATAGTTCCATTATTAACTAGTATTTTATCAACTGTTGCTTTTAATACAATGTTAATTTTATCTTTAAGATAAAGGTAAATATTATGCATAATAGCTGAAGCATTATCCGTTCCAAGGTGACGAATTGGATAAGTGATTAGACGCATATTTTCTTGACGACAAATACTCTCCATTCGATCTACAAATTCAGGATCAGGGCTGAAATAACGATCGCCACCATTGCTAAAAGTTAGAATTGTTTGATCTACATATTCAGTAAAATTACTAAGCTCTTCTTTGGTAAGAAAATCACTCATCCAACCCCCAACTGTACCAGAAATATCTTTAGTAATTTTGCCATCAGACCAGGCACCCGCGCCACCAAAACCACTAGTAATATCACAAACTCGACAAGCAGCACACTCAATATTTTTCTCTCGACGTGGGCATTTTCTTTTATATACTTCTTTTCCACGATCGATTATAGTGATTTTTTTAATGCCTTGTTTTAATAATTCAAGAGCACAGAATATCCCAGCGGGACCAGCACCAACAATTACATAATCATCCATTGATTCTTACCTTGATGTCATTTATTTACCAAATAAAAAATTCTTCGCTAGTTTTCATAAATTTATAGGTATTAATTATATGAAAATTACAATCGGAAGAGATACAGAATGAAATTTCCAAAGAGAATATATAAAATATATCCTAAGAGCATTAAGAATACAAAAGGTAAACCAGGTGTAACCCAAACAGTTTTTTTATTGGTATTTTTTAATTGCCACAGTGTTCGTAGTTGTCTTTTTTCCATTATTACGTCCTCGTCCAATCCCATTCTCATTTTTAATTTCCAAGAATTATCTTTAGATACTGTAGATCCTTGGAGTTTACCTTTTGGTGATTTACCCTTGAAATCTCCATCTAATTTTCCTAATATTTTGCCTTCAAATGTACCATCAAATATACCATCAATAGTTCCTATAAACAATGCCTCAAAAGTTTCAGAAAATTGTCCATTAAAATTAATTATTTGTTGATTTATTAGATTTTTATCTGAATTTTCAGATAGTTTATCTCGGTATTTTAATAAAACTAAATCTACTTCTTCATCTTCATCGTATTCATCAAGCAAATTAATCTCTTTTGATATTTTTTCAGCTTCCTTAATTATTGAGTCCAAATCTTGTTTTTCAAAAGGTTCTTCTAAATTAATTAGTCGTTTACCAAAAATTGTACCAGTAAATTGTCCTTTGAATTTTCCTAAAAATAGCCCTGTGAATTTACCATCTAATTCTCCTATAAAATCACCATCAAAAATACCATTGAATATTTTATTGGACAATTCTTCCAGGAAATCAAAATGTAATTTATTGGGTTTGATATTAGATACTTTTTTCTTATAACCAAAAATAAAACATCGGATCTTTTCTGTTGTAGAACCGCGAACTTCTTCAAACAATGATCCTTTAGTTGCTGATATCGAATTAATAATAATGAGGATTATTGGATAAAATATTGCTAATATTCCACTATTCAATAATATTGATATAATGGATGAATCAAGCACCCAAATATAATCTATTTGAATATTCAAAAGTGTACCATGCGTTTCTAAAAAGGGATGTAAAGGAGTTAAAATAGCTATTGACCATAATGCTTTAGAATCAGCACCACCCCATGCCCCAATATAAAATAGAACAAAACCAAATATAAATCCAATAATTATTGTTAAAAGCATTTCAGCTAAAATATCTGTTTTAATTCTTGATCCAACATAAAGTACTAAATAAAGAATATCAAGAACAACTCCAATGCCAATCATTAACAACCAGATTATTTCTCTCCTAACTTCACGAAAGAGTATATCTTCAATCCCTGCATATAGTAAAGCAACAATTGTTAAGATAGGAACAAGATACGAATATACTTCTAGAAAACTCATTATAATCACATAATTGTTATTTTAGAATACTTTATTTCGTTTTTTTAGTGTTGGATTTCTTTTGTGATTCCTTATCATTTTCTTCGTTTTCATCCTCATCATCAGGAGTGCTTGGACGTAAACATCCTGTACTTATTAGAATATTACGTAATTTTTCAAGATTACCTTCATCTATAGGCAGATATGGTTTTCTAGGTGAACCCATGTTAAGACCTAATAGATTTAAACATGCTTTTATAGTAACTGGGAAGGAACGTAGTTTTAGCCCTATTTCTAATGGTATTAATTTTGTTTGTAACTCCTCAAATCGATCCATCATTTCAACATTAAATGCTTCATAAAGTTCAACTAATAAATTGGGAACAACATTTGCACTTGGTATAATTGCTCCTTCAACGCCACCTTCTTTAATTGCTTGTGGAACAAGTAATCCACGACCCGTATAAACATGGAAATCACTACTAACTATTGAACTAAATTGAGTAATTTTCTTGAAATCATTGCTAATTTCGATAAGACCTACAATATTATCTATTTTGGAGAGTTTTTCTAAAGACTCAATTGGTAGGTCAATACGACTAGTATCAGGATCATTAACAATTAGAAAGTTATTATTAATATTTGAACTAATATCTTCAAAATGATGGATAAGTTCAGATTGCGTGAGGGATGGGATTCTTGGTGGGTAGAGTACCAAACCATCAGCTCCTGAGCTTGTAGCATAGTTTCCAATTGTTAGAATTCTTTGATTATTATCAGCGGGAAGTCCTATATACACTGGAACTGCTTTATTTACTTGATCAATTGCTGTATCAATCACATGAATATATTCATCATCACTTAGGGAATGTGATTCACCACTACACCCAGCAGCTATAATTGCATTGATTTCACTGTTAATTAGAAAATCAATTAATTCTCGAAATCGAGTTATATCAAACGTATTTTCTTCCGAAAATGGAGTAATACAAGGACAACCAATACCTCTGAATTTCTTGGGCATATGAATCAACTCAAATCCTATGTTATTCCTTTTTTTCATCTGATAAAGTATTTTCTTTTCCGCAAACAGTACAAAAATTGCCTGTTATATTAGGAGAATTGCAATAAAGGCAATAAATTATATCACCTTGAGTTTGAGAAACAAGGAATCCATTGTTTGGATCAAAATATTTTTTCATTTTTCCTTGAGCACGAAGAGTTATTATAATTTCTCCTAATTGTTTCTCATCATAGTTTAAAATATCGGTAATTTCAATCAAGGTTTTGTTTTCAGCATCTCGTGAATTAAGATAATTGATTACTCGACGATCCATTAAATAATCTTCTAATACGCCAAACAAACCAATTGCAAATAAAATTAATCCAGGTAAAACA
>JAEOUJ010000081.1 GCA_016839405.1 Candidatus Gerdarchaeota archaeon
AAATAATTGTTGCTATGTATGTTCCAAAGTTAAGTAATTTTCCAGGATCTTTTGTTTTCATCCATTTAATTAAAAGAATACCAAATAATGATGCTGCTAATCCAACTGCAGATATTACTATTGGATAAATAACAAAAGTTCCCCTTACAGCATCTGTTGCTGCTTCAAGTAATCCATAGGCTAGAAGCATTGCTGCCAGTATTGAAGCAACATAAGAGTCAAAAAGATCACTACCCATTCCAGCAATATCGCCTACATTATCTCCAACATTATCAGCGATAGTTGCAGGATTTCTTACATCATCTTCAGGTAAATTATATTCTGCTTTTCCAACTAAATCTGCTCCAACATCAGCTGTCTTGGTATAAATTCCACCACCACATTTCATAAATAAAGCAATTGTGCTTGCACCAAAACTGAATCCAAGTATTACATTTGGTGTTCTAAATATCCAAAAAATTGTTGATACACCAATCAAAGCTGAACCAACTACAGCAAGGCCCATTACTGAACCACCAAAGAAAGCAACATCAAATCCTTTATCTAGACTTTTTGTACATCCTTGAGCTGCTCTAGTGTTAGCTTTTACTCCAATAATCATCCCTAAATATCCAGCAAACATTGAAGCTGCAGATCCTATGAGATAAGCTAATGCTTGTTGCCAATTAAGCGAGCTACCTCTAAAAGGTGTTTTCAAAATAGGTACTTCTCCACCAGTTAATTCAGATGGTAGAAAGAATAGAAGCACCAAGAATAAAATAAATACAAAAATTGTTAGTATCCGATATTGAACCCATAGAAAATGTTTTGCTCCTTCTTCAATATATTTAGAAACTTCAATCATTTTTTCATTTCCAGGATCTTCTCTAAGTACAATTAGACTGAAGATACCAGCAACAATAATTGATAATACCCCCGCAATTAAAGCGATTATAATTGTTATAGGCACATCCATTTTGTCTTCCCTCGGACTTTACTTCTTTTGTTATTATTGAGCTTTCTATTTAAAATTTATCTATTTGATTAGTTAATGGGTTTTAAATAATTAAAAAATATCTCTCCTATTTATTTCTAAATTTTTATTTTCGACAGAATTATCATACTAAGAAAGATTTTTCAATTTTTAAATTTAAAAGTACACTAAAAAAATTCTTTCTATTGTGAAGACTATGACTAAAAAAAATACCACAGCATTTGATCATCAATATTTACTTGATAATATCCCTGTAGCGATTTTTGAATTGCAATTTCACATTGAAGAACAAATTAGTCGATTTAATTATCTCAACGATTTAGCAAAAGATTTTTTCCTAAAACTCCTGCCTAAAGATAGGCTTGAAACGGGTTTTGATTTAAATGAGATTCTTGACATTCCAGAATTACAACGCAGAAGTATGGAGGATTTAATTCCAATTATAAAAGAAAAACCATTAATCTTTAGCAATAGACAATATTTACTCAATACCTATAATGGAAAGCAAATTGTTGTAACAACTGATTTAAAATTCTCCCTTGAAAACAATTATGTTGTAATTCGTGGCATTGGTAAAGAAACCTCTAAAGTGAAAATTGAGACTGAACCAGTAGATATTGATTCAATTAAACAAGAAATTAAAGATTTTAAAAATTTCTTTGATGCTTTTGATGCTTTAATTATGATAGTTGATGAAATGGGTCGTATTTTATTCGTCTCTCCAAATGTTAGTGATGATATGCTTTACAAACCTAGAGATAAAATGCTAAACAAAAACTTTCATGAAATTTTTCCTAAAGGTCAAGCTGATTTCTTTTTATCAAATTGTAAAGAAGCTATTGAAAAAAATATTAATGTAGATTATGAATATCATTTACCAATTCAAAATAAAGTAAGATGGTTCCAATCGATGCTTATTCCTATTGAATCCATTGAGGGTGAATTAAGAAAAGTAATTGCTATTATAAAAGATATAACTGAATGGAAAATAAAACCATTATAACAATTGCTTTGAAAATAATTTTTTAGAACAAATTTTTATCTTAAAATGCTATTGTTTATTGGATTTGAATCATAAAATTTTGAGAGGATAAAAAATGCAATGTTCAAAGTGTACAAAATTAGTATGTAGTAATTTAGAATATGATAAAGCACCTGATGGTTGTCCATCTATTGAAAAAAAGAAAATTTTTCAAGAAGCTAGAAAAGAATATGAAAAACCTGAAATAAGGAAAATCTCACAAATAGCAGCTCATGTTGAAGTAACTGGTTATATGAAATGGCCTCGAGTGAAAGAATTAATTGTTTTTGCTCAAAAAATGGATTATAAACGATTAGGTATTGCTTTCTGTATTGGATTACATGAAGAAACTAAAGTTCTCACACAGATATTAGAAAAAAATAATTTTGATGTTGTGACTGGAATCTGTACAATTGGTTCTTTACAGAAAAAGGAGCTAGATATTCCAGATAAAGATACATTAACAACAGCTGAAGAAGTTGGCTGCAATCCTATTGGTCAAGCATATTTTCTTAATTCCAAAAAAACTGATCTAAATATTGTTGTGGGTTTGTGCATTGGCCATGATATTAATTTTATTAGACATTCAAAAGCTCCAACAACAGTTATTATAGTCAAAGATCGAGTAACAACTCATAATCCTGCTGCAGTGATCTACTCAAGATATTATAAAAAGAAATATTTTAAAATTGATTAGATTTTGCTTTATTTTTTTTCTTATTTTTTACAATTACAATTGTAACAAAAGTAATTACAGTAATAAAACCTAAAATAAAACCTATATAAATAAATGACATGATAAGTTTACTTCTTTGAGTTGAGCTTAACTTAAAACCGACAGGTATTATTTTTTTAGGAGAATTTAAATCAAAGCAATCAAAAATATAAAAATTACGATTTTGATATTCTGATACCCTAATTAGATATAAGTAATTATCATTTGAAAGTCCTTTTTCAAAATAACCATATCCTTGAAACCTAGGAACATATTGACTTAGTTTTATAATATCAGTTGGATTTGATATATCAAGTACCTCAAATTTTGAAGTACTTAATAGGTACAATATATTATTATCAAAAATTAATTGTTTAGGCAGTAAATCAGTTAAATATGCATTTATTTTTTTAACATTATTTATATCTGAAATATTATATAAATCAAAACCATAATGTTTTGTGTAATAAAATAATAAATCATCATATATTTTTAAAAAACTATTTTCCCCTTTATCAATAATTATAATTGCTAATTCATTGGGATTTGATATATCACTAATATCACATATTTCTATAAAACCAGATTTGAATTTATAATCTCCAGAATCATAATCACCATAGATTCTAATTAAGAATAATAGATTATTAGATATGGAAAATGTTATCCAATCATAAATTTCTTGTTGATCATTAATCCATGTAATATAATCTTCTTCATAATAGATTGTATTTTTATCTATGATTTCAGGTTTTGCTTTATTAGTTACATCAAAAGTTATTAGAGTGATATTTAACCAAGAAGTTAAACTATTTTTATCTATTAATTTATTTTCCACAATAGCAAGCAAAGTGCTTTCATTTTTCATATATAATTTATAACTTTCTAAATTATCCCCAAGAGAAATATTATATTGAAAATAATCGAAATCTGTAATATGTGTATCATTATAATAATAAATTTCTCCATATAAACAATCACTAGTCAAACCATAAGAATAAATTAAATTATTATTAAAATCTATTTTATAAAACATATGATACAATCTAAGAAAATCAAGAATTGGTTCGCCATTAATTTCTTTAATTTTAACCATTTTATATGGATCGTTTATGTCAAAAATTTCTATCTCTTGATATCCCATTAGATAAATTAACGAATCATCTAATAAAATATTATAATATGTTTCATACAAATAAATTATATTATTTAAGTCATAATCTCTATTTTTTGATTCAATTTTCTCATCAAAATAACAAACTGTTGCTTTTGATAATACTGAAGGTAAAATTATAATTAGTAAAATAAAACTAACAATAATTTTACTTTTTATTCTTTTCAACGCTCTCCTCCAATATTAATATAGATTTTATGAATTAATTTTTTATGTATAAATTTGTATTTAATTTAAAAGAAAGAAGGAATTTTTATGGTAAAAATAGAAAAAAGTCCAAGGGCAGCAGTTTATCCAACACCTGCTGCATTAGTTTCAGCGTATAATGAGAAAGGAAAACCAAATGCTATGACTGCAGCTTGGATATCAAATATTTGCGCTGAACCTCCAGCAGTAGTTGTTGGCATTAGAGATTCACGTTACACCTATGAATTAATTGACAAGTGTGGTTGTTTTGGTGTGAATATTCCAAATGTTAAAATTGCTAGAGAAGCTGATTATTTTGGTGTAGTATCAGGTAGGGATGTTGATAAATTCAAAGAAACTGGTTTAACTGTTTTTGAAGGTAAAGAAGTTAAAGTACCATTAATAGAAGAATGTCCTGTTAATATTGAGTGTAAGGTTATAAAAAAAGTGAAAATTGGCAGTCATTATGCTTTTTTTGGTGAGGTTTTAAAAGTTTATTATGATGAATCAATGTTAGATGAAAAAGGAAATCCTGATATGCTGTTAGCAGAAGCTCTTGCTTATGGAACCGCTAAATATTATTCATTAAAGAATACAGTAGCGAATTATGGTTTCTCTAAAAAATAGAAGTATTTTAACACAAATAAGGCATAAAAATCAACAATATTAAGAAAAACAACATGTAAATACCAAAAAACCTTTTTTCTCGTCTTTTTAGAATTAATTAGTAATAATTTAAAAATTACTAATTATGGTGTTTTATATGGTTGTCATAAAATTAGATGACTTAGGCGAAGTCGAAATAAGTAAGAAATTGAAAGCTGACATAAACATCACTGCAAAACAATTTTTCGAAAAATTCCCAGACATATCTGATAAATTATCTCGTGAGGCTAAACAACTAATCATTTATGCTGTTAATAAAAATGAAGAACCTAAATTAAAAAAATATGCAGATGAGATAAAACATTTCTTCGAAGAAGTAAGAACTAAAATGTCTATGGAATTTGAAGCTGAAGAAACTGAGGAAGAAGAAGAAGCAGAGGAATTAAAAGGCGAACAAATGGATGAGCCAATTATTCCTGAAGAAGATGAACTAGAAACATTTGATGAAGACACAGGCGAAAGTGAAGGTAAGTTAACTATGGTAAAAGAAAGAAAAGATGATACAAATCTTGTACCAATATTTATTGAAGAGCATTTTGAAGTCTTCTATGAACATGATGGTACTCCCTCAATTAAAGATCGAATTAAGAAAGGTTTAGTTAAATTGGAAAATATCTCTGACAAAGATCGTCTATGGGACATTGATTTGAAATTAGCAAATTGTTCAAATACTTCTTTAGATGAGGAATCAATTTCAATTAAAGAATTAGAACCAAATGACTCTTTCGAGAAGGAATATCAAATTAATGTTGATGTTACCCCTGAATTAGAAGTTAAGGAATTTATATCAACTATTAATGATCCTGAATTACAATCTTTCTCTTTAGGAGTTAATACAGATAATGAAGTCTATATGAAAATTCAATTATTGAATACCGCGGATAATGAATTAAAGAATATTGAGCTTTTCAAGGAATTATCTAATATTGTAGATAATATTTCAATTAGCTTTACTTCACATGGTAAAGCTGAAGTAAAAAGAGAAGATGACATAAACAAAGTTTATTGGAATATTGAATCTTTAGAATCCAATGGTGAAGCTAATATTGAACTCAGGGTTAATGTAAATATTGATGATAAAAATACAAAAGTACGATCAGGCAATATTTCTGTTTCCTATGAATCTCCTCAAACCATAAGTGAATTATCAATTGAGAAATTTGATGCTTATACAAACAATGCATTTTCTATTGTTACTAATGAACTTGAAGAAGAGCCAAATACATACGAATGTCAATTTATTTTTGAAAATAAAAGTGATTATCTAATTCGACTAGTAAATGCTGATGTTTACAAACCAAGAGAGATAGATACGAAATTTGTTGATATTGATCCCTATGATATTCCGGAAATTCCTGCAGGAGGAAAGTGGGAATCAAATACTTGGAATTTTGAATCTAAACCTGGAAAATATCCAAAATTCAAAACGAAAGTTGAATTTTATACTGTTGCAGATCATATTTTATCTACAAAATACAAACTAAATTATACAGATGTTGAACTTGCTGTTGCAGCTTTGGAAGGACAATTGAATTATGATATTGAAGAAATACCTTCATTCAAAATTACCACTTTTAATCTAACTGGTAAAGTCACCAATACTGGTGGTGCAAATCTAAATGAAATAACTCTTACTGAAAAGATTCAAGAATCATTTCTTCCACCAAAAGAAAATGATGTCTCTATACTTATTAATGGAAATGAAATCATAATTCCTGATGGAGCAGTTTCCATTGAACCTGATGATGTTGATACTACAAAAGAACACACTATAACAATAAAATTAGATAATCTCAAAGATTCTGATTTTGGCGTTGTTAAACCAAATGATGAAATTACAATTAAATATCCTATAGTTGCTCATAAACCATCAAAAGGCTCTATCTACAATTCAGATGCTAAGCTTAGTGCAAATACATATCCACCTGGAAAACCAATTGTTCTTGAAGTTGATCCCATTAAAATCAATGTAGTTCATGTAAGACATAGCATAGCAAAGAGTAAAGATGTTCAAGCCTTAGATGTTGAAGGCGAATTCCTAATTACAATAACAATCAAAAACATGGGTGATTCTGAAATAGATAATTATGAGATTACAGAAAAAATATCTAGTGATTTAATTCTTTGGGATGTAACTCATGACCCTGAAGTAGTTGATCAAGCAGATCAAAAGATTTTGACATGGAAAATTGACACAATTCAAGCTGGAGAAACACTTGATATTAGCTATAAAATCAAACCAGCTGGTGAATCTAAAGTAAGTGAAACTCAAGAAAGCGAGTAAGCTTTCTTTAGTTCTTTTTTTATTATATTTCACTTAAATCCAATTCTTTTAATAGATTAGGCATAGGCCTACCTGTAATTGGATCCCATTGTCTTAATTTATAATATTCTTGTAATTGAATGTCCAAATTTGGTATTTTCCCTTTTGCTCCACCCTCTTGTAATTTATAAGACATAATTTTTGGCAATCGATCATTTTTTCTTGTGAGACCTAAATTGATGTTTATTAATCGTTTAATATTCGTAATTCTAGTGCCAGCCTTCATAACATCATCTATAGAATAATTCCAACCTGTTGCATATTCTAACGCTTGGATAGTGTCTTTAAATGGAGGTAAAGCGAAATGACACATAATTAAAGCATTATAGATGGCTCTAAAATCTTGCACTTTTACAGCTACTCTTGCATTTATTAAATCATCAAATCTATCATCTGAATTAAGTGCTAGATCAATTTCAGGTATAGAAACACCAAGACCCATTTTATAACCATCACCATTATTATGGCAAGCGCCTCGAGAAGAAGTAGCATAGACTACAGCCATTGAAAAGAATGCTCGAGGATCATGATAAGGCAATTCTAAGCCATTAACTGTGTGAGCTTCATCGGGCATATTAAATTTGGCAGCTAAAAAATCAGATCCCTCAGCCATTATATCACCTATACCTTCTCTATAAGCTAATTTTTCAAGTAATGTAAGTAATGCCTCTATATCTCCCCATTTAGCATTAATGTTTTTCAATAAATCATTAGGTATTATTCCTTTTTCATGTAAATGGAACACTAAACCAATAATCATACTTGAGGAAATAGTATCCAAACCAAAATGATTACATAAATAATTAGCTTTAGAAATACCTTTTAAATCATCAATTAAGAGATTTGTTCCAAAACCTGCTAATGTTTCATATTCAGGTCCTGCTGTTTGAGGTATAGCATAATTTCCTTTATCGATTTTAACCACTCTACCGCATCCTATTACGCAGCTATAACAATGATAACGTTTTACTAAAATTGTTTCTTTCATTCTATTGCCATCAATAGCTTCCGTATTATCCATATGGCCTTTGTACCAATATTTTACTGGTACATCTCCCCATTTCATTCCACCACTAACGTAAGCAGCTGTTCCAAACATTCTACGTGCAACAGTATTTTCATAGATATCTTTTCTCATTATCTTACTCAATTCACGCAATTCATCTTGTTTTGCAACTTGTACATCTCGAGTTGATGACTGCAAGACAATTGCTTTTAGGTTTTTAGAACCCATAACAGCTCCCATGCCTGTTCTTCCAGCAGCCCTATCACCATCATTCATTACTGCAGCAACTTTAACTTTTTTTTCTCCTGCAACACCAATAGTTGCAAAACTAGAGATTTTTTCAAAACGTTGTTCTAGCTCTTTCTCTACATCAAAAACATTCTTCCCCCATAAAAATGCAGCATCGATTAATGCGATATCATTATCGAAAATTAGTAAAGCTTTAGGCTCCACAGCTTTTCCTCTAAAAATAATCCCATCATAACCAAGAAATTTCATGTAAGCACCAAATTTCCCCCCTGAATTGGCTTCACCCCATATATTAGTTAGAGGCGATTTTGCACATACAACATGTCTCCCACAATTTGGCGTTTTTGTTCCAGTTAGCGGTCCAGCAAAAAAAGCCAAAGGATTTTCACTTGATAATGGATCTAATTCTTTTGTTAAACTTGAATAAAGCAATTTAGCTGCTAGCCCACTTCCACCAATAAAATTCTGATAATCTTCTTGTTTTGGTTTTAGAACATCAATTTTTTCATCAAGCAAATTTATTTCTAATACTTTTCCTGTATTGCCTTTTATCTCCATTTTTAACACTCATTTTTGTATTTGTGAATGATTAATTTTAAACTTATAGTCTAAATAATTAACTTAATAAAATGATTTTTCCACAAAAACAATACTCATAAAGCTTATTTACATGTCATAATTTAAGAATATATTAAAAAAAAATTGAAATTGGAGAATTGTTAGATTGTCTGAAATTTTAAGTGATTTGCAACTAACTCCTATAGATATGAAAGTTTACCTGACTTTATTATCTTCAGGACAATTATCTATAGCTGAAATTGCAGAGTTAGTTGATGAAAAAGTTAGTGATGTTGAAAATAGTGTAAAAAGTTTGATAGATAGAGAATTGATCTATACAAATCCTTCCATTGTAAAGAAATTTACAGCAATATATCCATTGATTAAATTATCTGAAAAAGCAAAAGCATCAATTGATACTGTACAAAAAATAAGCAATGAAATAAGCCAATTTGCAACTGAAAGATCAGATAAACTTGATCAAATTGTTAAGGAACAAAAAGAAGGTATTCAAGAAATTACTTCTACTTCTAAAGATCAAATTCGCGTTGCCACAGAAAAATCGACTAATGATATTGCAACTGAATTAGATAAATTGATAACAGAAATTAGCCAAATTCTAAATAGTGAAAAGCAACAAATCTCTCAACTTTCTTTAAGCACAACTACTGAATTAAGTAAGCATTATCAAGAAACTACAGAAGCAGCAGGTAATGTTATTAGCTCAGCTGTTAGCGATATATCGAATTCGCTAGAAGAA
>JAEOUJ010000462.1 GCA_016839405.1 Candidatus Gerdarchaeota archaeon
CAATTACAATACAGATCCAAACAATATAGATACAGATGACGATGGTTATACTGATAAAGAAGAAATAGATAAGGGGACTGATCCCCTAAATCCAGATAGTTATCCAAAACGTTTAGGTTTTGCACTTACATATGTTATAGTTTGTTCTTTCTGTGCCTTCTTAGTAATTCTATTTATTAAAAAGAGGAAATAAAATTTCTCTTTTTCCTTTTTTAATCAAATCTCTATTCTGGGCAACATTCCTTAATTTCTTTTTCTACATCTAGCTCTAGGATTAAAGCTAACCAACCAGAATATTCAATCATTTGACTTACTAAATCCCAATCGACATCAGATATTTTTTTCAAAATTTCTTTATCAGCATTTTCTAACATCTCAACCAAAAGTTTTTCTTTTATGCCATCAAAACGAGTTAATAACTTTTTAATACCTTCAGATGATGAGACTCTGTCACTATATTTTCCATGAAGTAACTCAAAAATAGCTTCAAATAATTTTTCTACTTTTTCTTTTCCCATTTTCTCTTCTTTGTGTTTCAATCCCATAGCTAAAAATATCTTTGCAGTTCGTATATAGATTGTTTCACTTTGAAGTTCTTTTTCATCCAATGATTTTATTCTCTTTCCTGCTCTGGCGACTAGTTTAAGATCTATTAAATCTTTTAAATAACGATAAATTGATTTATCCGATTTTTTCATATCATGCTTTTCAAATTCTTCTACTAGGTCATTAACAGTCATAGGTCCTTTTCTAAGTACTTTTATTATTAAATGATAATTCTCATCAGCGTATACTTTTGCCATAACATTTTCATCTGGAACCGCAACGATTTTTTGTTTATATGTAATTATGTCTTGACTCATTTTAGTCACCTTTTTAACATTTTATTTATTCTCAATATATTATATTGTATTCTTAAATATTTAAATGTTGTTCTAATTTTGATAGAATCAATTCTTTATGTTTGATATTTAATTTCTCATTTTTTGAGAAAAGTTTATATATAAGTCTGAGAATAATATTCTCAAACAATAAGATTGGTGTAAGAAAAAATGATTAATAAAAAAATAAACACGAAAAAAATTGGTTGGAAAAAAATTGAACAAATCCATAAAACTGAAGTTATTATGGCTTTATATTCAATAAATTATAACTAAAAAAACTGGAGGAAAAATCTATGAAGAAAAACTGCAAACGAGAAATAAAAAATGAACTCAAAAAGTTTCAGGATAAAGCAAGAATAAAATTCACATTAATGACAGGGCGATAATGTCCTTAAAAAATGACTTTTTATTTTGGGGGATTTATTCTTGCTTTTTTTATTTATTATCTGATAAATTTTACTTAAACTTATTTTCAATCATTTATTAGGAAAAGCTTTTATTTACTAAAAATTCAATGAAAAGAGTATATCGTGTTGAATTGTTTGAATATTCAGTAGCTTTTTAAGTTAAGATGTTTCAACATTCAATGCATTCAAAAAGGAAGATGAATATATATATGTCAACAATCAACTCCCATCCTATAAACCGCTTACGTAAAGAACACAATAACTTTATTGGAATTAGATTAAAAGATGGTCGAGAATTTCGAGGTTACCTTGATGCACAAGACCAACATATGAACATGGTTTTACGTAATGCTATTGAATATTATAAAGGAGAGAAAATCGCTTCTTTTGGTCAAATTTTCATTAGAGGTAATAATATTCTTTGGGTACAGATAGAGCTTTCACCTGAATGAATGCTAATCTGTTGTCTCTTATCCTCGTTTATAATTAATTAAAAATCAAATGAAATTAGGTTTTTAATCTTCATCAATTTCTTTTGTACGAATGATTTTTCTTGGTTGTATTGGTTTATCACTATCTCTTTTGCTTCTCCTTTCATTTTGATAGATTTGTTCTAATTCTTGTTTTCTTTTGTTTTGATATTCTGCAATTAATGTACCAAGTTTTTCCTCAGTTTTTTCACCCAGAATTTTTTGTCTTTGACCTTCCCAATCAAATAATGCTTGTTGAAATTCATCATAATATGTTACAGCTATATCATCAATTTGACGTATTGGCATTTGGAAAAGAACAGGAACATTTGCTTCTAAGAAAGCTTCCATTGCTTTATTGGATATATTATTTTTCAAACAAACAACTGCTTTGACTTCTCGTTCTATTAACATCTCTGCTGTTCTTTGTCCACCACCTGATGGATCTACTAGCAAAACTACATCAAAAGGTTCAATATTCATTCTTTCAATAGTCTTTTCAATTCCTTCTCTTGAAAATTCAAAAACTACTTTCATAGGTACAACAATTTGACCTGATCCCATTACTATCATTCGTTTTAAGTCTGAAATAATTCCTTTTACCTTTATTAATTCACTATCAAGTGATTTTACTTTAGTTCGTAAGAATTTTAACTCATCATCCCTAGTTTTGATAGCTCGATCTCGCTTCAAATCTTGGGTTTGTTGTCGTGATATTTTTTCAATTCGTCTCTTTAAATCCCGAATCTCTCTTTGTGATTCGATATTTCGTTCATTCAAAGATTCATTCATATCTTCTAGATTTTCTATATGCTTGGTTTGTCTTTGTCCCATCTCTTTTAGGGCATCTATTTTATCTTGCAATTCTTGTTCATTTTCAGTTAATTTTACTTCTTCTTTCAACTTAATTTCTATTGGTTCTATTTTTGTTTCTTGTTTTCTAATATCATCAATTGCTTCTTGGATATTTAATTCATCTTTTATTACTAGCTGTTTTACTTTATTTCGTAATTTGATTTCATTAGGTTCTTTAAGCGTTTTATTTATCCTATCTAGAATTGGTTGAAATTTATTATATGCTTTAATTGCAGCGAAAAGAGCATCTCGTTTATGAGCTCCTTTGATTTTCACATTTGCTGCATTAGTGAAATCATTGACAACTTGATTTTTTTCATCAGAGCTATAAAGTTTATCTGGATAATATAGTGAAGTATTTAACATTTTGGCAATTTTATCAACAAAATCAGGCGGAGGGCGAACATCAGCAGCAACAATTGTAGGATCGCCTAATAATGTTATTTTCCTAATAATATCTCCTCGTGCTGCACTTTTTAAGGAATCAACCATAAGCAACTTACCAGCTAAATTCAAAACAGCAATGCCTGTGTTGTGTCCAGGATCAATTCCAACTATTAATCCTCTATCAGATTTTCTTTGTACTCCTGCTGTTACTTTTCTTCTTCCACCTACTGCTGGTATAAATTCTAATCGTTTCTTTCGAATTGGTGATACACTAACTCTTGATAACTCCCCTTTGAATGGTTTCACAACTTTTCGAACATTTACTAGAGATGTATACACACGAAAAACTGCATTATCATATCCATATTCAGTTTTTCTTACTTCAAGATCAAAATCAAATTTATGATCTTGTAATTGTTTTTCAATATCTCTTGTTAGTGTTAAAATCTCTCCTCTCATTTTTCTAGAATATCTTTGTTGTGACCATCCTCCAGGGCCAATTGATCTTGATCTTGAAATTTTGATTTCAGTTTCTTCTTCGAAAGGCATTAAAATATAACCAACATCTTTTTCAGCCAATCTACATACGATTTCAGCACTTTGAAGAGAACTTGCATGTTGTGAGGGATATGTTATATTATTTCTCCTAGCTAATCTATTTAAAGGTTCAAAACCATCTGGTGGAGCACCTGTTACTTGTATTATTTTAGTCTCTATTGGCAATTGACTACAAAATTTAATCACTTTAGCTGAATTTGATTCTAATTCGAAAATATTGTCTACACCTAAGTATTTTGGCTCATATCTTTTGCAGAGTTTTATTAAATTCTTTAGTGAAATGGAATCATGAGTTTCAATTATTTTTCCATTATCCATAACAACTGCTGCAAATCTATTGGAAGTAGTTGATGATAATTTTTGACTTGAGGTTCCAGCTAAAATATCAATACCTATAATTTTAGACAAACGATAAAGCACTCCACATTAACATAAGTACATTGATTTTAATAAGGAAAAAATCTTTCCATAACTTAAAAGATAAAATTAATCAACAATTTGGTTTGTCAAATCATTGTGAATTTTTTCAGCAATTGCATTTATTACAATTGGAAATTCAGTTTCTTCTTGGTCAATTATCATTTTACCAAATAACATATTCAAAGCTATTGAACAATTACAATGTAAAATACCAATAGTATCTACTTCTAGTCTTTTTTGAAAATGCTTTTTCCATTGATTAATTAATTTGCTTGGTGTACCTGGAACAACTTGATTAAAAACTATATAATCTTTTCTTTTTACAATTCCAAGCATTGAATATAATTCTTTTAATAAGAAAGTTGTACCAGCAATGCCATATTTATTTGGTCTTAAAACTATAACAGTAGCATCAGCGATGATTATTGAATTTATTGATGCAAGATTAAGAGAAGGTGAAGTATCCATAATAACATAATCATAACCTAATTTCTCAAATTCAGCTTTTGTAATAAATAATTTTTTTAGAGCATTAGAATGAAAGGTTTTATCCATACTCAGTAATCCTTCGCCAAATTTAGGTTTTGAATTAGCAAAAATTAAATCTAAATTATTATGTATTCTAGAATTAATGGGCAATTCTTTTGGTTGTGGGGATTCATTATCTTGATCTTTATTATTAAGCTCATATTCAAATAAATCATTAAAACAGAATTTTGGCTTTAAACCAGTAAAAATACTTTCGAATGTTGGAGCATTTAAATCAGCATCTATAGCTAATACACGGAATCCTTTCTCAGCAAGACTCATAGCCACATTTAACGCTACGGTTGTTTTTCCAGTACCACCCTTATACGAATGGAAAACAATAACTTTCATTCTCACTTATTTCTCCAAATTTATTTTGCTATATATCGAATTTCTTCATTTGCTGATTTTGGTGTTATAACAAAGATTAATCCTTTTTCTAGCAGATTATCAATAAGTTGTTGTTGTTCTTTTCTTTTTAAATTAGTTTGCTTTATGATATTTGAAATAGTTATACCATTGTGTTCACCTGTTGATCTTTCAAGTATAACTCGAGCAGTTAAATTCTCATCTTTTGGCAAAGATAACAAAACACCAACATCAAATAAACAATATTCTTCTCTTTCTCTTTTTTCTTGTTCTGTATGTCTCATTTCCAAGACAGTTAGATACATGTTATAATCTTTAATCAATCTTTGACAAAATGACTCATTTAAATGATTTATTGAAACAACAGCCTTTAATCTTTCAATTAGAAACTCTTCTGTTTCTCGATAATATTTTCTAATGAAAGATAATTGATTCTCATCTGCTATAAGGCAAAAAACACCAACACGACTTTTTTGTAATCTATCATCTTCTTCCAGTCCCGTACCACGCATATTTATATCCATAGCGACTGCATATTTGTTTGATTCAGGTATCTCAAGCATTCCTCTGATTTTTC
>JAEOUJ010000082.1 GCA_016839405.1 Candidatus Gerdarchaeota archaeon
CAAAAACTGAACGAATCGAGAAAAGAGTAGCATTTACATTAAAACCATTAAAAGACAATTCAACATTTAGAAAATTCGTAATTGTTAACAGTATAATGAGTTTCTTTATGGCACTTGGTTGGCCTATTTTTCCATTAGTAAGAGGAAATCCTATATTTGCTTCTAATTTAGAAAACACCTGGGTTTGGGCATCATTTTGCATATTTCAGGTTATAATTCTTCTAGCTGTAAGACCTTTTATAGATAAAATAAAAAGAAAAACACTTCTTTTCATTGGTAGAATAGGAATGTTCTATGTTCCAATCAATTTAGCAATAACAATTTACTGGATTCCTCATTGGTGGCATATAGCTATTGGTGGTGCATTAAGTGGATTATGCAATGCTCTTTATTGGGTTGGTCAAAATAGCTATTTTCTTGATTGTGCTCCATTAAAAGAAAAAGGCACCTATACAGGAATACATAATCTATTTATTGGTATATCTACTTTTCTTGGATCCTTAATTATGGGAATAATAGCAGATCATATCATAATAATTGATTACTGGTTTACCATTTGGATTATATTATTAATTATTGCAGCAGGCAGATTTATAGCTTCATTTGGTTTTCTATTTATATCTGAGCCCCAATCAACAAAATGTGAAGAAAGTGAAGTTTGAAAATATAAATCACTTATTCTTTTTGATTATTTTTAAAGCAGTATCTATTTCTACTACTGGCATAAAATTAAGTTCAAGCTCAGGTTGGTAATATAAATGTAAATTAACAATTTGCTCATCATTGGTAGCTAAACAAATAGTTAATCCTGAAGATTCTCCACTATACAAAAAAGGGCCACAAATAATTTCAGGATATTTCTGAGGATTTTCTTTTTGTAATTCCACCAATTTTTTCATCTTTTCAAGGACTACTACTAAATCCTTTGGATCATAATCCCAGAACATAATAAATTTCATTAAAATACACCCGGTTTCCAAATAATCTTTGTAATTAGATTTGGTATTTTTGTTTATTGTATTCTTAACATAAGTCTTTTCTTATTTGATGTTTTCGCATAAAAATTAATCAATAGAGTTATTAATTTTCCAATCTGTTCTTTTAATGCAAAGAAAAAATTGAAAATCATATAGTAAAAAGGTGCAACGACACTTGGCTGAAGAGATAAATGAAGAGCATTTTGAAAAAAAAGAACGATTACTTCGTAGAATTTTCATTTACTGTTCTGTGTTTTGCATAATTTTAATGATAATTGTTATTCCAATTTCATTTTATCTAGTTAAAATTATACAAAATCCTGATAATTCAACAACGGTAATATCAGATACTACATCTATTAAAAATCCTAATCTAAAAATAAAAGTAAGAAATAATGAAGTAATAAATCACTTCACTAATTTCTCGAGTTCATCAACAAAATATTCGAATTGTTTAATACCTAATTTCCAAAATGCAGAATCAGAAACGTCAAGTCCTAGTTGATCCCCAATTTCTTTAGGTGATATACTACTACCTGCAGCTAATGCTTTCTTGAATTTTGGTACAAATTCTTTTCCTTCTTGTAAGTATTTCTGGTATAATGCATAAACAAAAAGTTGACCATAAACATAGGGATAATTGTAGAATCTAAAATTCGATAGATAATAATGAGTTTTCATTGTCCATTCAGAATCCATAACATCTATCCATTCGATAGCATCACCATAAATACGATCACGATTTTTTGTCCAATAGCTACTTATTGTTTTATAGTCTAGAAATTCTCCACGTTTAATTGCATCATAAAGATCCTGCTCAAACCAAGCTCTTGCAGTCACTTGAAAAGCAGCAAAACCAGCACCATCAAGCACTTGCATTAAAATAGCTATTTTTTCATTATCAGATTCTGCTTTATTTAATAATAAATCCGTCACAAGAAGTTCACCAAAAATTGAAGCTGTTTCAGCTGCAACCATTGGAATGGATCCATTCAGAATTGTTTGCTCTCTATTGAAATAATAATCATGTGTAGCATGACCTAGTTCATGGGCAAGTGTATAAACACCACCTAATGCATTATTAAAACTTTGAAGTATGAAAGCTGATTTACCAGCATACCAATTTGAACAAAAGGCACCATTTCGCTTTCCAAATCTAGGAGAAGCATCAATACGATTCTTCTCAAACATTTCACGGGTAGCTATAGCATATTCATTATCAAATTTACAATAAGCTTCAATTGCTAATTCTTTTGCTTTAATCCAAGAATATCCTTTATTTGGTGCATCTGGAAAAGGAGCTACAACATCATAATTAGCTAAAATAGGCAAACCAAGGATTTTAGCTTTTAATTTCAAATAGCGACGATAAACATGAGATCCTTCATCAATTGCCTGTAATAAACTTGAAATAATACCAGCATCTGTATCATTTGAAATTAGACTTGCATGCATCTCAGATTCGTATTTTCTTCTGTTAGTTACATTAATCCAATCATTGCATATGTTACTTAAAGCAGAAGCATACAATTCTCCTTCATTTTTGAGAAGACTGTAAATTGATTCATAAGCTGATTTTCGAGTAGAACGATCTGGATGAGGTAGTAAAGTATTTGCTTCCCCATAAGATAGCTGTTTGCTTTCTCCCAAAACTTCAACATTAAAAAGACGAGTATTCAACCATTTCCTTTGAAATTGTTGCCATGCATCAACACCATATTGATCTTTTTCAATGATTAATTGCTCTTCTACTTCAGAAAGTTGATGTAAAACTCTTCGTTTTAATTTTTCAAGATAGTGTTTATAATTACTTAATTCATTTTTAGTAATTAAATCAGGTTTAGTATAAACTAATTGACCAATTTCTAAATTTAAAAATGCTAATTGCTTTCCAAGATTTGCTGAAATTTTCGAAACTTTCTCATCTAAGGTTTGAGTGTCTGGTAAAGTCATATTTGCTGCAAAAGACAATCTAGCAAATAGACCTAATTCTCTAAAATCAATTAAATAATCTTCATATTCATTTAGAAGCTTAAGTAAATCATCAGCAGACATATCTTTAATTTTTCCTTTGTAATTTTTCTCTAACTTGTCTGCTTTATCCTTAATTTTCTCTATTACCATATCAATTGAGGGATCTGTTGTATTTGGAAAAATAACTGATAAATCCCAAGCTATTTCTTTATCTGACATTAAAAATCAACAACCTAATTTCTTAATATAAATTTGACAGAAAAAAAAGAGAAATTTAATGTTTTGGTTATATTTATAATTAATATTTCAATGAATTTTACATCTTAAGAAATGAATTTCTGATATTCTTTTTCATCAATAATCTTCTTTAATAATTGTACAACATTCCAAACATCCATATAACTATTATAGAGTGCGGTTGGTGCTACTCTTATGATATTCTTTGGTCTGAAATCTGGAACAACACCATGAGCTTTTAATGCCTCATAAATTTCATACGCATAATCTTTCCTTTCTATTGCTATATGACCACCTCTTTTTTCTAGTTCTCGAGGAGTACCAATCGAGAAATTATAGGGATTATCTGATAGTATTTCATCAATTAGAAAAATCAAATAAGAAGTTAATTTTAGAGATTTCTCTCTAATAGCTTCAATACCAGCTTCTAAAGTGATTTCAAGTGCTCCTTCAATAGCTGCTGCACCAATTATTCCTGGTGAAGATATTTGCCAACGACCAGCGGAATTAGCAGGTTCAAATTCCAATGACATATTAAATTGTGTTTCTTTTTTATTGCCAAACCAACCAGCTAATCCAGGATAAATATCAAAATTTTTTTCATTTACATATAAAAAGGCTGGAGCACCAGGTCCTCCATTCATATATTTATAACTACACCAAAATGCAAAATCTACTCCCCATTCATCAAATTTATGGGGAATTGTACCCACAGAATGACTACAATCAAATCCTATTTTAATATCCTTCTTATGAGCTTCTTTGGTTAATAACTCCATATCTAATAATTGAGAACTGCGATAAAGCACAGATGGTAATACAATAAGAGCAATTTCATCAGTCATTAAATCAATTATTTTTTCTTCCTCAAGAAATCTACCATTACTACTTTGTGTTAAAATAAGATGTTCTTTTGGATTGTACCCTCTCAATGCTACTTGGCTTTTTAATGCATAAATATCTGTAGGGAAGTTTAATTCATCAGCAAGAATCTTTGTTTTTCGTCCATGAGGTTGATAAAATGAACTAACTAATGCATGAAGATTAACTGTTGTTGTGCCAGTAGCAATTACTTCATCAGATTTTGCGCCGACAATTGGTGCAACCATAGCACCTAGTTCTTCACTAAAATAAAACCAAGGTTTAGATGCTTCTAACCAGCCATTTATAGCAATGGTTTTCCATTCTTCAATAACACGGATTAATGATTTCTCTGATTTTTTTGCCATTAAACCTAAAGAATTTCCATCTACATAAATAGTGTCTTTTGGGATTACAAATTCATTTCGAAATTTGGCCAATGGATCATTTTCATCCATTTTCTTGGCAAAATCTTTTGAAGTTTCAAAAATCATTGACAAATCACAAAATTGACTAGGAAGTGATAAAGATAAAGTTTCTGTTTGAATGTGATTTTTTTATTTCTATTTAGAAAGCTAACTTCAAAAAGGTGTATTGTTTTATCAACTTGGTTGATTATATGAGGATTTTAATTGTTAGGCATGGTGAAACCGAGTGGAATATTGGAGAGACACGTTTTCGTGGACAATTAGATATAGAATTGTCAAAAAATGGTGTCAATCAAGCTGAAAAAGTGGGAATTGTTTTGCAAAAGGAACCTATTGAAGCGATATTTTTTAGCCCCTTGTTAAGATGCAAAAATACTGCTGAAAAAATAAAAATTCATCAGAAACAAAAAAGTGAATTTATTGAAGAACCATTATTAATCGACATCAATTTTGGTGATTGGCAAGGAAAAAAACATAAAGATATTTTCAAAGAAAATCCTCAAATGGGAGAATATTGGAACA
>JAEOUJ010000463.1 GCA_016839405.1 Candidatus Gerdarchaeota archaeon
AACTTAGATTAGATGAACTAAAAACTACTAGACAAAATATCAAACAAATCCAAGAACAATATGATAATATACCTGTCCATATGCTTCGCCAAATACTCAACCTTAATTCTGAAGCTGACCTTGAAAACCTCCGGCAATTATTACCCCCTGAACTTCAATATACTATTGTTGGGGATGATGTAGTATTTCTTAAGGAAACAGTTAGTAAAATTGTTGATCCTACTACTCTTATCACTGCTACTCGAAAAGATGCTTGTTTCTATTGTCAAGCATCTATCTCTCTTGATGCTGAAAAATGTCCTAATTGTAGCAGACCTATACTTGATTGTGAAATTTGTAAGTTGCCTATCAAACCCGGGAAAGAAGTAAGTCAATGTCCTAAATGTAGCCATCTCTTTCATTTCAAACATCTTAAAACTTGGATAGAATTCAAAATGAAATGTCCGATTTGCATGCATGAATTACTTCCACCTGATGTAAAGAAATATTCGCCCAATAAGTGACTATATTTAATTTTTTATCATTTAATTTGATAGTCTTTATCATTCCATTTTTATCGGGAGGAAATTTTACCCTCGAAAATTCTATTAATGTAAAAAAACATATTATACTCTCACTTTTGGAGGGTGGTAAGTGACTGAATTTATTTTATGCCCAAATTGTGGAGCTGAAAATGAGTTTGAAAATAACTTTTGTAATTCATGTGGTGCGAATTTAACAGAAGAACCAATTGACACTAGTAAAACTGAACCTATAACTTCTCCAACGCCTTCTGTTACTCCTCAATCTCCAGCAGAAACAACTACTCAAGTCCAACAACCTTCAAAACCGCGATCAACTCGTTGGACTGCCTGGGTTATTATTGGATTAGTATTTGGGATTATTACTATGTTTATCCTTTCTTGGGTTACATTATTTTCTTTACTCTGGATGCCATATTTGTATTTGGGGATTGCTGTAGTTGGTTTTATCTTTTCAGCTATTTCTTTAAAAGATAACATTGGAATTGGTATTTTGAATATAGTTATGAATTCTATAGGTGCTGTGGTTCAAGTAATTTGGATTGTAATATTAATCATTCTAGAGATCTTTATTGAAATAATCAGCACCTAATCTTCTTTTTTTTCTTCTTTTTCTTGAGGTAATTTTATAGTTCATGATAGATATTTTTGTAATATACTTATTTGATTGGTGAAAACAAATGAATGTTAGAAAATCATTTGGTATTATTTTCGTTATTCTCTTTACCTCTCCATTGTTTCTCATTCACACCTCTGGTAATATGAAATATACTAGTTTCATTGCTCAACAAAATGAAACTTTCACTCCTTACGAAGAAATCACTTTTATCACTAAGGCTGCTCCTGGTTTTGAGAATATTAAAAGTAATGTTATACGAGATGGTGAATTTGAAGAGGTAGGTTCAGATAATGATCCTGTTTATTTCAATTATGGCGGAGATGCTTATGAAATAAGTAATGCTAGCTATCAAGATGATGTTCATGGTGGTTCTTATGCTATGTACTATAGTGCAGAAGGTACAGATCAACTTTCAACAACTACCTATACAGGTCGTAGTTTAACCTCCACGCTTCCATATGTCTATTTGGATGATGATCTTGCACTTGATATGTGGTTCAAAATTAAAGCTAATCCTAATCTTGCTCAAGGTGCTTATGCAAACATGTATGTTCAATTTTATGATGGCTCACAAAATTATTACCTTTATTATTACTTCTCTCGTCAAGCAGCTTTACCCAGCAACTCCACTTATTATGCTTATTATGACGTTCGTCAACCTGTTGGCAGTTGGTTCAACCTACAGAGAAACCTTACAAAAGATTTTGAAGAAGCATTAACTACTATTACTATTACCCCATCTTTTTATGCAACTTATATACAATTTAGATGCTCTTCAATAGAGGATCCTGCTGGACCTACTGAAATGGTTGTTGATGATATTTATATTACCAATAGTACTGGCTACAATATCTTACAAGAAAATGGCGATTTTGAAGATGGCAACAGTTATCGATGGTATGATTTCCGAACTGGTCCTGCTTCTATAAGAATTTCAGATGAAGATTATACACAAGGTTCCCATTCAATGAATTTAACTGCTCAAGCTTATTATGATGATAGTAGCTGCTACCTTTATTGCCAAAGAGATTTTGTCACTGATTTTGACCTCTATCCTAATAGCTTTTATCCTACTGAACCAGGTGCTTTTGTTCTTGCTTATGATTGGAAATATTCTGATACTTCTAATGGTGGTTTCTATCAAAATGCATTTCAATATATGTATCTGCAGAATGAAACCTTTTCTGCTTATCTTTACTTCCTTCTAGGAGAAGCAAGCGATACCATGCCTTCATCTAATTATACATCCTCTACATACATGTTCAAATATTATACTGCTCCTAGTTTTGGTAGTAGAGATACTTGGGAACATTTCAATCTCGATTTGTTTGACCTTTATCAATTGGAAAATTTTGGCAATCTAATTCCTACATCAATTGGTTATCAACTTAATGCTGGCTATGAACAAAATAGCACAACAACTTTACTAGTTGATGATTTAAGAATTGTTGCTAATCCTCTAGGTGATCCTTCTTTTGAGTTAGACACTAAATGGCATCCTAATGATCCTCTCTATTCTTGGACTGCACCTGATCATAATTATGTTAATAGGACTACTTTTGCTCATACAGGCAATTATGCAGCTAATGTTACTATGAGTAACCCAGGTTCTGCTGAATTTTACAGAAGAGCTTACTTGCCTATTGAAGAAAATCTTTTCCTTGATTTCTGGTGGTTTTTGGATGATCTTTCTGGTCCTTCATATGCTTATTCCTATATCTGGTTAGAACTAGATTCTCTTTATGATTTCTATTATATTATAGGCAAAACTTCAGTAACAACTTTCACAAATGAGTCTGATCTTGTTTTTTGTGTAATAGAAGAATTAAACCAGACTGGTAGTTGGAATAATCTCTTTAGAAATGTTCAAAATGATATCTTTGATGCTTTTGGTGAAGCTAATTGGAACATAACCAGGGTGAGTTGTGGTATTCTTACTTCTGGAACATCTAGTATATCAGCGTTTTTTGATGATTTGTATTTTGTACGTGATGTTGCAGCTCCCGAAATATCCAATTTAGTTCAAACACCACTTTATCCACAATATATTGATTCTGTTACAATCGAAGTTGATATAATTGATAATGTTGGTATAGCTTCAGCTGAAATGTTCTACAGAATTGATTCTGGATCATGGTTTCAAGTGGGTATATCTAATGTTGTTGGTAATCATTATGCAACTAGTATCCCTAATTATGGATATAACTCAATTATACAGTACTTTATAGAAGCATCTGATGTTTATGGACATGAATCTTCACTAGGTTCGGACACATCCCCATTAGAGTATACTGTGATAGATCTAATTGATCCTTATCTTGTTGTCGAAGCGCCACCAACAGATGAGCCAATCAATGATATTGTTATCTTTAATATTACAGGTTTGGATGTAGGTAGTGGTACTGCTTCTTTTGAAATTACTATTGATACTGAAGTAGTATTCTTTGATACAATTGTCCCAACAGATTATACTTGGGAAACAACTTACCTTGATAATGGAAATCATACTATAATCTTTACATTAGAAGATAATGCTGGTAATATTGCTACTTTACAACTCGAGTATATTGTTGAACATCACGTTCCTTGGTATGTTAGAGCAAAAACTTTCCTACAAAAATGGTATCCTTATATCACAGCTGGAGCTGGTGTCTTAATCATTGGTAGTTTTACCCTTGCTATTGTAATTAGGGTGAGAAAGCGTCGTAAAGCAACTTAATCAAAAATATCTTTACTGAATTTGTGTAAAAACAAATTCAACTTTTTTTTATTTCTTTATTTTTTCTTGCTAAAAATAAAAACACTAAATTAGAAATAAAAATTCCACATATTTTCTTCTTTTTTCGAGATAATTTTATAGTCCACAAAAAATACTTTTAATTTACAGTTATTTATTTGGTGAGACAAATGAATATTAAAAAATCATTTGGTATTATTTTGTTGATTCTCTTTACTTCCCAAATATTTCTCATATTCTCATCTAATAACATAGAAAATACAACTCTTTCTACTCAATCATTAAAAATTTCCCAATCATTAGAGGAAATCTATTTTAATCCCAAAGCTGGCATTGGTTTCGAGCCCGTTAAAAGCAATATTATGCGAGATGGGGGATTTGAAGAGGATGATGCTGTTGACGGTCCTAAATATTTCTATTATTATGGTTCCGGTTATGAGGTTAGTAATGCATCTTATCAAGTTGATGTTCATAGTGGCTCCTATGGTTATTATTTAAGCGTTAAAGGAACAGATCAGTATCCATGCAGTTCTTTTAGTAGTCGCTACTTGCCCTCAATTCCTGAACGAGCTTATCTTGTTGAAGATATTTCTCTAGATATGTGGTTCAAAAATAAAGCTAATCCTGATATTTCGAATGGTGCCTATGCTTACATGTATCTTCGAATATATTCAGGTGTTTTAAGCTATAATTTATATTATGCTTTCACTTCAACAGGTTCTTTACCAGGCAATACAACTACTGAAGCTCATTTTGATGTCCGACAACCAATAGGTAGTTGGGTGAATCTTCAAAGAAATATCACTGGTGATTTTGAAGCTGCTTTCCCAAGTGTTCCTATTACTTCGAGTTTCTATATTGAAAATATCTATTTTACAGCTAATTCTCCTGATAATCCAATGGGTGCAATTGAAATTTTAGCTGATGACATTGTTATCGCTAATAAAACTGCTTTTAACTATCTCTATCAAAATGGTGATTTTGAATATGGCGATGGTTACGGTTGGAATAACTATAAACGTGGTCCATCTTCAGCAAAACTTTCAGATGACGATTATACTGAAGGTGCACACTCTCTAAATTTAACCTCTCATGCATATTTTGAAGGTGACAGTTTTAGCTATCTTTCATGTTACAAAGGAGTTGGTTCTGGTTCTTTTGCTCTTGATACTTATTACCCAATCGAACCCGGTGCAGTTGTAGTAAATTTCGATTGGAAATATACTGACACTCTTAATGGTGGAGATAATCAGGATGGTTATTATTATTTAAACCTAAAAAATGGTACTTACAATGTCTATCTATATTTCATGCTTGGAAAAAGTGACGATGCTGTTACAAGCGGTAATATTACTACTTCATTCTATATGCAACGTTATTATGCAGCACCTGGTTTTGGAAATAGAGATACATGGGAGCATTTCTCGCTTGATTTATATGAACTCATTCAATTAGAAAATCTCCAAAATCAAGTCCCTACCTATAATGGTTGGGGAACTGATGCTGGTCTAGAAGCAAACAGTACAGTTACTTTATTATTAGATGATTATAGTTTTACTGCTAATCCTGTGGGCGATCCTTCTTTTGAACAAGCTGAAAATTGGCTACCTAATGATCCTCTTAATTCTTGGTCTTCCGTGTCACATTTCTATGTCAATCGAACTACTGATGCTCATTCAGGCGTTTATGCATGTAATACTACAGCATTTAGTGGGTCAGGTAATTCATATTGTTACAGATATGGTTATTTGCCAATTGATGCTAATCTTTACACTGATTTCTGGTGGAGATTAGATGAGTGTTCTGGTCCCTCAATGGGTTACTCTTATCTTTACCTCCTATTAGATTCAAATCATATGCTGTACTATATATTTGGTTTAACTGATTCTTCTGTATTCTTTAACTCAACTAATACCTACTACTATTATGTTGAAAATCAAAATCAAACAGGAACTTGGTTTAATCTATTTAGGAATGTTCAAAATGATGCTTTTGTAGCATTTGGTGAAGCGAATTGGAATATAACTGAGATTAGAATGGGAAGTTATGCTACGGGAACAACTTCTATAACAACCATTTTTGATGATATTTATTTTGTTCGTGATGCTGCTGGTCCTGAAATAACTAATTTAGTGCAAACTCCATTAGAACCACAATATGGAGAAGCTGTTACAATTGAAGTTGATGTTACAGATAATGTAGATGTGTTAGCGGTTGAAATGTTTTACAGAGTAGGTGTTAGCTCATGGAATGGTATACCCATGACAAATACTGCTGGAACACATTACGAGTCAGGTATTCCCGGTTTTGATTATAACAATATCATACAATATTACATTGTCGCTTATGATATCTATGGTCTAGATTCATTATTAGGTTCAGATATAACTCCTTTTGAATATACTGTAACTGATACTATTGATCCTATATTGAATGTTGAAGCACCTCAAACTTCAGATCCTATTATTGGAAATGTTATCTTCAATATTAGTGGTGAAGATCCCGGTAGCGGTATAGCATTATTTGAAATTGTGCTTGACACTGAAACAGTATTTTCTGATGTAAATATTCCAACTAACTATACTTGGGTAACAACTTATCTTGATAATGGTAATCATACAATTGTCTTTACTTTAGAAGATAATGCTGGCAATGTAGCTATTATAGAACTTGAATACACAGTTGATAATCTTGTTCCATGGTATGTTCGAGCTAAGACTTTTCTCCAAAAATGGTATCCTTACATCGTTGCGGGAGCTGGTGTTTTAATAATAGGTATTACTACACTTGCAATTGTAATAAGAGTTAGGAGAAGACGAAAAGCTACTTAAGAATTAAATTTATGAATTTGTTCGAAAACAAATTCATTCTTTTTCTTTTTTTTGGAATTGTTCTTCATCTCTGCAAGTATTTTTTCTTTTTAATTATAATCACTAATATACTCGCTAGAAATATTTCAGCTATAATCCAATGAATTGCAATTGACGCTTGAATTGATATATCAATTGTAGGTCCAAAAACTTGAATTTCATCTGGATATAAAGGATTTTCAATATTTATAATAGTGAATGTTCTAGATTGCTCAGTTGAAAGTCTGCTATAAAATATATTTTCTCCATACAGTTTACCATATCCCAAATTTTCATCCAATCTTAATCGAATTTCTGGATGAAACCATTTTTTAAATTTCAATGTTTTATCAGCATTCTTTTCATATATCTGAATGATTGTCCAATCATTTAGAAATACATAATCTCCTTGAAAGATAATTGAA
>JAEOUJ010000083.1 GCA_016839405.1 Candidatus Gerdarchaeota archaeon
ATGTTTTCTAAATCGCTCGTACAACTATCTCCTGGAAATAATTAGAAGTCTCTATAAATCAAATCTAAAAAAGGATTTGGGTAAAGTAAAAAAAAATCTGGATAAATTAAAAAGGAAATAACAACTATAAAAAATAGGAGCTAATGGGATTGATTAAAAAGAAGACATTAGGAATAATTATTGATGTTGTATTTGTTATAGCAATAATTTTCACTGCAATATTTTTGCCACTATACTATCGAACAGGTGGACCAGTTATTGATGAAGTGATGTATTTAGAAATCGAAAATATTGAATGTACGGATAAATTGAATGATGGCTCATATATTTTGAAAGTGAGTTTAATTAATAAAAGATCGTTTGAAAAGTTACCAATAGGACTAGAAGGAGAAGAACTTTGGAATTATACAACTGATTTTAATGTCAGTAAAAAAGTTCCTAATTATTTAAAATCACAAGAAGGAAGAGTAATTTTTGTAAAACTACAAAGAGGATTAAAATCTGAAATAATAAAAATAGAACCATATGAAATGGGTTTGTTTTTTGACTACTATGATTTATGGTTCAATAAATTTGGTGGAGAAATAAGAATAAAATTAAATGTTATGACATTATGGTAGAAGAAATGGTGGGCGGGGTGCGATTTGAACACACGACATCCTGCTAGTAAGGCAGGCATCATACCGGGATCCCCAACCCAAAGCAGTGCTTTGGGTCTCTAGATCACCCGCCCATTAGTTGAATGACCTTTTTGTTCTTCTTTTTGAATTTTTCGTTTAATTAATTTATTTCTTTCAATCTAATTGAAATACTTAAAATAGAATTATGTTTTCAAATCTTTGGTGTAAAAGCTTGGAGAACATTCCACAATACAAGAAGCTACTAGATTTGTATAAAGAAAATGTTATGTTAAGTAATATTAGCCGCATTGTTCATTGGGATTATGAAGTTATGATGCCAAAAAAAGCTGCTAGGCAAAGAGCTGATGAAATGGCTATTTTGAGTGGCATAATCCATGAACGAATAACAAATCCAGAAATTGGTTTACTTCTTAAGGAAATTAAAAAGCACGATAAATTCAATAATCTTACAAATATCGAGAAGCGTAATATTGAACTTATTAAGAGAGATTATGACAAAGAAACTAAGGTTCCAAAAAAATTTGCTCAGTTATTAACCAAACATGGTGCTATTGCAACAGATAGTTGGAAAAAAGCGAAAACAAAATCTGACTTTTCAATTTTCAGAAACGATCTTGAAAAAATGATTGAACTAATGAAGAAGCGAGCTGAGTATTATGATGCTGAAAGAGATCCTTATGATGTTTTATTAAATCATTTTGAAGAAGGTTTTTCAAAAGCTCTTTATGATCGCATTTTCAATGAGATAAAAAATGGGTTAGTCCCCATAATTAAATCAATTGCTGATTCACCAAATCAACCAGATGAATCCTTAATTTTACGTGAATGCCCTATAGACATTCAAAGAAATATTATCTTAGATGCAGTGCAGTTAGTTCATTATGATTTAGAAGGTGGAAGATTGGATGTAGCTGTTCATCCATTTTCTACGGGTTATTTTGATGATGTTCGTATAACTGTCAATTATAATCCGAATAATTTTACATCAGCATTTTTTGGTGGTATGCATGAAGCAGGTCATGCTTTATATGAACAAAATTCCCCTCAAGAATATAAATACTATCCAGTTGGCACGTCATACTCAACTGCAATGCACGAAGGGCAAGCACGTTTTATAGAAAATATTATTGGTCGAAGTCCTGAGTTTTGGGAATTTTATCTGCCAAAGTTTAAGGAACTTACTGGTAAAATATTTGAGGAGGTCGAACCAGAGCCATTTATTCATGCAATTAATGCTGTGAAACCATCTAAAATTAGGGTAAATGCTGATCCTGTTACTTATAATATGCATATAATTGTTAGATATGAAATCGAAAAGGATCTTTTTATGGATAAATTAACTGTTGATGAAATTCCTGAAGTTTGGAATACTAAAATGAATGATTATCTAGGTGTAGAAATCCAAAATGATGCAGAAGGATGTTTACAGGATACTCACTGGGCTTGGCAGTATTTTGGTTATTTTCCCACATACGCTCTTGGGAGTTATTATAATGCTCAATTCCTACAAACATTGAATAAAGATATGCCTGATTGGAAAGAAAATATCCGTTTCGGTAAATTATCGTTAATTCATGATTGGTTAAATAAGAATATACGAAATAAAGGTGGATTACAAGATCCTTTAGATCAAATTAAAGATACAACTGGTCATGAATTTTCTGCAAAATTCTTTATTGAAAATATTCATGAGAAATATTCTAAATTGTATGGTTTTTAAGTAAGCTATTTTTTTATCTTATATTCAATAGGATATAATATTTTTATAATAAAATAGTTACAGTTACAAAAGGTGTAAAAAATTGGTTAAAATAACAAAAGAGATTGAACTCTTCGATAAATTACTATCAAAAATGAAAGAAATTTACGTACTGAATAATGTTATTAATACTATATATTGGGATTTGGAAACCTATATACCTAAGAAGGGGATTGAGCAGAGATCAGAGGAAATGGCACTAATGAGTGGTATCTATCATGATAAAATGGTTGACTCTGAAATTGGATTGTTATTGAAAGAAATTAAAGAAAGTGATTTTTATGAAAAATTAACATATGAACAAAAAAGAACTATTTATTTGATAAATAGAGCTTATGAACAACAAACAAGACTTCCTAAGGAACTTGTTGTTGAATTTTCAAAAGTTACTTCCCTAGCTATAGATATATGGAAAAAAGCTAAAGCTGAATCTAATTTTGAATTATTTAAACCTCATTTAAAGAAAATAATTGAACTTGTTAAAAAACAAGCTTATTATCTCAATCCAGAGAAGCATCCTTATGATGTAATGCTTGATTTTAATGAACCTGGTTTTAATAAGGAATTAATTAGTGAATTGTTTTTAGAATTGCGCGATGGTTTAATTCCAATAATCCAAAAGTGTGTTAAATCGAAAAAACAACCAGATTATTCACTAATTCAGAGAAATTGCCCAATAGATATTCAAAAGCAAATGTCGGAAGAATTAGCCAAGATAATTAAATTTGATCTTGATAGAGGTCGTATTGATGAGACTATTCATCCTTTCACAACAGGTTATTATGATGATGTTCGAGCTACGACTCATTATTTTGAAAATAATTTTAGTTCTAATTTCTTCTCAATAATGCATGAAGGTGGGCATGCTATTTATGAACAGAATTTACCAACAGAATACAAATATCATCCAATTGGATTCAGCTGTTCAATGGGTATGCATGAAGCAATAGCTCGTTTTATTGAAAATATCATTGGTAGAAGCAGAGAATTTTGGCAATATTACTTTCCTCACTTTAAAAAACTAACAGGAGGAATTTTTGCTGATGTGGAGTTTGAGTCTTTCCTACCTGCCATAAATAGAGTAATTCCTTCAAAGATAAGAGTAGAAGCTGATCCTGTTACTTATTCATTACACATTATTATACGATTTGAAATTGAGAGGGATCTTTTTGAAGGTAAAATCTCTGTAGATGATCTTCCAAATATCTGGAATCAGAAATATAAGGAATACTTAGGCCTGGATATTCAAAATGATGCTGAAGGCATTTTACAGGATTCTCATTGGGCTGGAGGTAGTTTTGGTTATTTTCCTGATTATGCACTTGGTAATATATACGATGGTCAATTACTCTGGAAATTGGAACTAGAGTTACCCAAATGGCGAGATTATATAAAGAAGGGTAATACAAGTGAAATCATCAATTGGTTAAATGAAAATGTTCACCAAAAAGGCAATTTGTATGATCCTATTGATTTAATGAAGAAAATTATCGGAGAAGAATTAACAGCTAAACACTTTTTAGATTATATAAAAAAGGAATATTCTCAATATTATGATTTATAATTAATTATTTATTGTATATAACAAAAGATATAATTTGAGCTTCATTTATTGAATAATTACAATTGTAGAGTTAAAAAGCAATGAAAATTCCAGTGACCACAAAAGATACTACCATTTCAAATCCTGAAGATATATCAGAAGCTCGTTCTATAGAGCTTACTGATTTAATTACTCATTTTGCACCTAAACAACCCCTTTCTGAATTTTTTAATTGGATAAAAGAATTTAATGACATTCAACAAAGTTATCCTGAGAATAAAATTATCCTAGAATTACTAGCAAAAGCTTTGAAAAATTCTATCAGAATGTTCGGTGAAAGAAAAAATTTCGCTGATATGCTAAATATTCTGGATGATTTAGATACATTATATAATCAATCAGATAATCACGAATTAATTTGTCAATATTATGCAGAAGCATTATCAATTGCTATTTACTACCTTCGAGGTTCTTGGGATGCAGAAGGAACTAATAAATTATTGAATAGGATTCGTTATTTATCAAAAATACATAATGAAAATAGAATAATTTTGTTACATTTTGCTAAAAGTTACTCAAATGCTATAAATCGCTTTTGTTCAGATAGACATAATTTTATTTGTGATAAATTATTATTCGAGCTTCGTATGTTTGTGAATAAACATAGGGATGATGTTGATATACAATCAGAATTTGCTCAAGCATTAATCAATGTTATAGGAACATTTGCTAGAGAACGAAGAACTCATGAATTGAATCAAGTTTTAAATGAATTAAAATTACTTGCTAGTAGATTCCCTGAAAATGAGAAAATACAGTTATTAGTTACAAGGGCAACTATTCTTTCATCATTATCTGAAAACAGAAGTGAATAAAAAAAAGAAAAAAAGAAACTAAGTATCTTATTTTCTCTTTAGTTTCCTTAAACCTACTAAAGCAATGCTAAATACAACAAGAAGTGATATTCCACCAATTGTAAATAACGACAAGCTGAAAAGATTTGTAGGGCCTAGATTTAAGACATTCATTACTCCTATTTTAGGATCATGAATAATCAAATCACCTCTGTAGTAATTTAAGTATAATTTCTGTTCTGATCCTTCATTGTCATAAAAATTAGCTAAAACTGGTCGTTCAACACCATCTACAAGTGATATTTCACTCCATGAGAAGAAACCTAAATAATCATTAACATTAATTTCAAGCTCTTTTTCTAAAGTAGAACGTTCGTATTCTTCATCTTCAGTTTCTTCATCATATTCAACTTCACCTTCTACTTCAAGTTTAACATTTAATGCAAGTGCTGATTCATCGTCAATATATGGAAAGTTAGAAATTATTAAATCAACTTTTATTTCAGTGGGAGTGATTAATGTATCACCAACTTCTAAGAATTCACCTGTTGCATAAATCTTTGCTGTAAAAACATCATCTATTGTTGTAACTGTAAAAGTATATAATTCTCCTTGTGTGAGATTTTCATATAAATAAGCAATTGGCTTAAAATCTCCTAATTCATAGATTTGAACTGCTGTATCAATTGAATCATCATACATACTATCATTATTATTATCTATATACTCAATAATTTCAAAGAATTTTATGCTAAATTCTAACTCAGTTTCATTATCATCTATTTCTGTACTATATTCATATTTAATTCTAAGTGAATCATCTTCCGCTTTAATTTCAATTTCAATTTCGTTTTCAGTACTATTTGATTCAAATTCTGATGATATCTTTGCTTCATCACTATCCAATTCTATTTCGATTTTTCTCTCATTAAGATCTTCTTTATCATCATCAATACCATCATCATCGTCGTCATCATCATTTATTGTAAAGAATGATGGTTGTTCATCACTAATTGTATAAGCTTTAGTGAATGTTGCAGCAGCGAAAATTACTCCAAGTAATAATACTGCTAAGAATAATATTGAATTATTTTTCTTTATATTCTTCATTTAAATTTCCATCCTCTAAATTGTTTTCAGTCAAATTGACTGTAATTAACAATTTATTGAAAAACAGTAAATACCTTGACGTATAGAAAATAATAATCCAAATAACTAAATGTTAATTTTATAATAAAGTTATAATTTTATAAATAACTTTGTTTTACTTTCGTTCAACTCCCTAGTTGCCATTTTTATTATCAAATCATCAAATCTCTTTGTGAGACAATGAATTTTTATTATATAATTGATTCATAATTTTGTATCTATATATTTAGCCGAGGAATGAGTTAAAAAATGAATAAGAAACAAAAGGAAATATTAGATGCTGTAAAAGAAAACGTGGAAATTATTGAATCTGAAAGATATAATTCTAAAGATCCAATTGTACATATTCTACCCGATGATTCAAAAGAAGATGTAATTATTAAATTACTTACATCTGAACGAACTGGTGCTCCTTTAAAATATGAAAATGATTTTATTAATCCAACTGAAGATATTGCTAGAAGATCTTTTAGTAATGGTATAAGAACACTCAATTCTTGGCTTTTTAGGAAATGTTCTGAATATTTAGATGATGCAGCAAATAATACCAATGATAAGTTATTACAACAAAGAATCACTCTTTATAAGCAACTAAATAATTTATTACAAAAAGTAATTAGTGCTCAACCTGATAAAGTTATTAGAAGAACCAATAGTTTATTTGATGATGTTGTATCATCTGTAAAAAAATTTGATCTTTTCCCAAAAAATGAAATGGAATTTTATCTTAAAGCTATAGATTCATTCTATAAGATTACAACCCAACTTCAAGATAATGACATTGAAGTAAGAACTCAGCATTTATTATGTAAAACTTCGATTTCACTTTATAATAAAGAATATTTAGCTGCTTATATTTGGCTCTTTAGAATATACCAATTAAATAAAGAGATTTTTGATAATATAGCAAAAGATGATGAAGTTTTGGGCACTGCTTTAAAAAATCTACAAGTACACATAGAACAGGAAACTGGTTTGAAAGAAGAGCTTGTCGATTTACCCGCTATGGCAAGCGCCTATGATTTGAATACAATTTTTATTGATCATTTAAATAAAATCTATGATGCTGAATTTTATGATAGAACAAAAGAGAATTTCAGCTTTCCGATTTATAGAGAAAATTAACTAGGAAGTATGAAGAATGTCAAATCTGCAAACACAGATTCAATTAATACAAGCTTCCCCTAATATACCCAAATATGTCGATATCCAAGTTTTAGCAGAAAGAAATCGCGAAGCTGAAGGAGAAAAGTATCAATTAATATTAAAAATTCTTGATCCAAAAACAAATGTGTTCATATGTAATGCTGTTATTTACCCAATGGAATGGTTTCCTGGTCGTGTTAAAGAACCATCTTTTTCACATTACCATAATGTATTGAGATATTGTTATGCTGGACTATCATCTGAAGGTAGAACCCCAAGTATACTTTTACAAATTTTAAAAGCAATTTGGAAACCAGATAAAGAAAACTCACAAGATGGTCAATTAATTATTCTTAAATTCATAATATCACCAGATCATAATATTACAGGCGCAGAATTAGAGTTAGCATTCAATTGCCCTGCTAAATATTTTTATGAATCATTTTTGGGGTTACAAAGAAGCATTAGAGATAGCCCAACATCAATAGGTTATGTAAGAGGTAATGCTATACATAAAGGGATACAATATGCATCTAATGAATGGGTGAGGAGTAATGATTCTGTTAAAGCAATGGCTGCTTATAATCGTGCAGTTCTTGATGTTTGGAGAGATAATTTTGAGGTTTTACTAAGAAAAAGTTATTTTAGAGGTCCTAGTAAAGATTTAAAGCTTCCACTACAAGTGGATTCAATAATAGTAGATCAAATAGCAGAACAATTCACTGGAATAAAAGAAAATCAACTATTAAACGAATCTTTACTTTTTTCTCCTGAACGGGGAATATCAGGAAGAGCTGATCAAATAATCCTCAAAAATGATTATGATGAGTTGTGGGAAATAAAAACTGGTAGTAGATATTTTATTGAATCTGATTACGATCCACTATCCGGTTTAACACATCCAGGCGGGATTCAAGCTTTTGCTTATAATGATGTAATCAGAAAAGTAACAGGAAAAATACCTAAGACATTCATTGAATTTTTTGATGCTGATGCTGAATTAGCTGAAGATAATCCAGAAATAATTCCATTAGAAGAACACGCTGTAATTAAAAGACGAAAAATTGATTTATTTGCTTCTGATAGCGATGAATATTTAGATTTACTATTACAAACAAGAAATATTGCTTTTGCAATAGAATCTGGTTTGCTTTCAGGTTATGATAGATATAAGATTAATCGCTTTCTTTCACGTCGTTATATGCCTGCTTTGGGAACTGATTTTAATTTATTAAGTAGTAATTGGCATCGTATCTGTAATTACTGCCCTTCAAACCAACAAGGAATATGTTCAGATGGTAGACGACTTTTGGATCCAGATATTTGGCTTCATTTTCCACAATCACTTTATGAATATTGGTCTTGGTATTTCAGGCAACTTAGATTTGAATTAAATTCAGTTAAAAAGCATCTTCATAGATTAGCAACAACAGATATTACTATTTTAGAAAATCAAGGTATTACTATTTCCGATTTAAAATCAGTTAAATTTGATTCTTATCGTTATCTCCTTACTTTACGATCGGATAAAAAGATCTTTACTCGAATTAGAGAGGGTGATGACGTATTCATTACCCCTTCACAACATCAACCAGGTGAAATATTTAGTATGGAAGGAACTGTTGAATCTATAACTAGAAATGATCTTGTAATAAAAACACGTTCAACATTAAAGGGGAGAGGAAAAATAGCTGATACTTTTCGAGTTGATCAAGTTGAAAATATCATTTTCTCATTATGGCAAACGCGATCATTAAGTGATTTTCTTTTTGAATCTATGAATCGTAGTGGAATTTTAGGTAGAAAACTTAGTGATAAAGAGTTACCATTCACAGTTCGTTTATTACTTGGTTTAGTGAAACCACCAAAAATCTCCTCTAAAAAAAGAAAAAGATTGCTAAAAGAATTGGATAATTACAAAGTAGAAGCAATTGAAAAAGCTTTAGCACTAAAACCAGGAGAAATATTGCTTGTCCAAGGACCCCCAGGTTCTGGAAAGACTCGTATGATAGCTCAAATGGCAAAAGAGATTTTTTCTGATAATTATTTATTAAATTCAAAAATAATTGACGAATCAGAATATTATCTACCAAAACCCGTTCTAATTTTAGCTAATACTCATAGAGCAGCTGACGAAGTAGTGGCAAAATTATCTGCTTTTGATGATTTAAAACCATTCATTATACGGCTTGAATCCTATTCAAAAGACCATCCAGAAGAGGTTCAAGGATATCTTTTGCCCAATTTAACTCAATTTGATGATACCTTGAAAGATAAAGCTGATGCAGATTTATTAGTTTCTGTGCTAAAAAAAGGGATTGATTTTTATCGACAAGCTGGTATTATGGTAGGCACCCTTGGCAGTGTTGGTAATAATCTTTTGAAAGGGTTAACATTTCAATGGGTTATTGTTGACGAAGCTGGTCAAGCAACTGAACCTGCTACATTAGGTGCTTTTAGACATCTTTGTCCTGATAGTGAATCCAGAGAAAGATATCC
>JAEOUJ010000084.1 GCA_016839405.1 Candidatus Gerdarchaeota archaeon
TAGTAAATTCTTCCATTTTTAGTCGTAATTCATCAAATGATTGAAATAAATCTCTGCTTTTTTTCAAATTAATTCCTCATTAATAAATGTAAAAAATCAAATATTATTCTTTTAGGAAATCTCGGTAATTCTTAACATGTATAGCCCATTGATCAATTCTTGTAATTATATCTTGGTGTCGAAGGGTGATTTTTTCAGCTAAATTGATTAAACCTTCCTCATCAGCCATATTTCTAATTTTTTCCAAAAGAACTTTCGCTTTTTCTAAATCTATGTCCGCAAGGGAGTATTGTGCTCTCAACCAAAGTGTGAGTAAATGTATATGTGTTGCTTCTAATTTTATATGATAAGAATTTTGTTTGTAGGCAATTTCCTCTAATTCGGTAGTATATTTTTCTAACTTCTGTAGAATTCCAGTATCTCCGGTATAGCTGAACTCGGTAACTAAAAGCTCACAAAGAAAAATCATTGCTTCAGCTGTTAATGCATGGCGTGTAATTTCTTCTTTCACTATTTCTTCTAAAATATTGATTGCTTCGTTCCAATGTTCTGCATTTGTGCTTGCTTTCAAAACTAAAGCTTTTCCAACAAGATATGTGTGTTTAGAGATTGAACTTTGTTCTCTATTCGCTAACTCTTCCAATTGTTTTATATATTCATTTGAAAAATCTAGCTCTCTTCTTTCAAATTGTATCTTAATCATAAGAAATAACATCTCAATTAAAAGATGTGTATAGTCTATTTTTGTTAGATATTCAATGCATTTTTGAGTATGTTCGAAAGCGAGTTTGAAACTACCTTGCAAATAATATATTTTTGAAAAACATGTCAAAATATAAATCTTAAATAATTCAAGAGCAAAGTCATCATAAATACCTTCAGCTGAAAAATTGTCATCATTCATTCTTATGGCATTTTCAAGAGCTAAAGACAATTTGCCTTGTTCAATATATATTTCTGTTATTCTAAGAATTTGCATATCTGAATTTTCTTTTCCTTTTATCTTTCCCCAAAATGCGTTTACTTCTTTTAAACACTTGATAGCCTTGTCTAAATCACCTATCTTTCTGTAATATAAACCTTCAATTAAAAAATGATTGATCTTATGATAACAAGTTTTGAAACTCTTTTCTTCAGTTATTTCTACAGGTATAGATTTAAACATTTCATAAAATTTCTCAAGATTACCTTTATACCAATGAGTCATCATTTCTATATGTCTAAAAAAATTATAATCAAGTTCATATTTATTGAAAATCTCCATTGCTTTTTGCGAGTAGTAAATTGCATCATCATATCTAGCATATGTATTATTGAAAACTTGTGCTAGAATTATTAAAAATTGAGCCTTCCAAATCTCTTCTTCATTTTCCTCCGCAATAGCAATTTTTTCAAAAACCCACTTTTCAAAACCATCAAAATCAAAGGTTTCATATTTTAATCTTAACATTATATAATAGCTTTCTAATTGTAAATATGGGATATTCAATTTTTCAGCTGTTTTTATGCTTTTATTAACAAATTTATATGCTTCAACTAGATCATCAAAAAATAGATAATAGATTATACCTTTAACATTAAGAAGTGCAACTTGTATTTTTTTATACTCAATATCATTTGGGGACCAAATTGCTTCTAGTTTATTTTCAATTGTTCCTATTAACTCTAAGCTTTCATAATATTCTAGTACATAACATTTACATCGAGCAACTTCAACAAGAGCTTTCAGATGTAATTCGTGATTGCCAATTTCTTTACTCTCAATTGCTGCTTCTTCAGCGTATTTTAAAAATGTTAATTGGTTTTTTGCTAATTGGTATACATTTTTCCCCATTAGAATCTTGATTCTAATTTGATCTTCTTTAGATAGATTCTTTCTTTTTAATAATGCTTGTAGTTTCCTATGAGCTATTACATAACTTTGAGAATTAACTTCTTTCTCTATTGCTTGTAGTTCTTTCGTTATGCCCTCCATTGAAATTCCACAAAATAATTTTAGTAGCAATATAAAAAGAAGCTTTATTTCTTACTTTTAATTTTTGGTTTTTCCTCTAATTTCATAGTTTCCAATTCTTTTATTTCTGCTTTTAATACTGAAAGTTTGGCATCTCTGTCTAACATACGTTCTCTACTTGCTAGTTCAGCTTCCAGTAAAAACAACAATGTTTGAAGTTGAATTCCTTCTTGGAAATCAGATATATTTTGACCAAACTCTTCTATTAAATCATTATATCGTTTCTCTTGAGACATATCATCATTCTTGAAACTACTTTTTATATTAACAATATTAACTAAATTTTCAATTAAATCTCCGAAAGAAAAAATGTTTTCTAATTTTTCTTGAAGAGTGGAAATATATAATTTTAAATCACCTGCACTTAACAAAGTTAATTCAATGGGAGTAAATTTATTCCAATCAAAATTGGTAATATCTTTAAGATCCAAATCTTTTAGACTTTTATTGAGCTTTTCTTGTAAAAGCTTTTTCTGAGCTTCAAGACTAAATTTCTCTTCCTCTAGTTCTTTCATTTTCTTCTTCTTTCGTTCGTAATAAGCTTTCTGGCGTTCTGCTTTTGATGTATATTTTCTTGGTCTCCCTACACTTCGTTTTTCTTCCGGCATTTCTTCCACTCATTATACTATCTGTCTTTAAATTTTATAAATATTTAGTCGTTCGACGAAATATTAATAAAGGATAATTACGTCGAATATAATAACACGACTTAAAAACTCGTGTTTTTCATTATCAATAACTATTGAGGGAAAATAATGAAGAAAAATAAACTATTACTCGGAGGAGCTGCTCTATTTATCATTTCAATCTTTGTCATAAGTGTTCCTGTATCTTCAACTGATTTTCCTGGATTCTTTGTTACATTTGTTCCTGAAGATGGAGATTGGATAACATATTATAGTTATGCATTTGATCCAGGGTACTTTGTGGAATATGAAGGTCAAATTTTAGCTTATCGATATGGAATTTCTAAAGGTGATAGTGATATTATCCCTATGACTGATTTTGGATATTTTGCTTTTTGGCCAATATCGGGTTTTGTCGAAATTCCTGTAGATTCCAGTGGTCCATTATATTACAGTGTTTATTTCATTCCTTTCTTTGTTGCTGCATTTCCAGAGAAAGGTGATGTAAATATGTTGGATGTTTACACTTTGAATCCTAATAACGAGATTTGGTTGGGCTTTGGCATGATCGATTTAGGTATTGAAGATTCCCCACATGATAAATATTCTGATGTCAATGTTTGGTTCCAACACATAGTCGCGGGAGAAGAATGGTCTGATGATTGGATAATCTGTGATAAATCAGCTACAAAGAATTGTAATGCCTACTTTGTAGATATGATGATTCTTGGTTTTTATTACATAGATTTCAATTATGATACAATCTATGATTGGGAAGGCTATTTATTTGGTGGAACATACAGAACGTCTTATGCAGTCAACGGAAAATAAGCTCCAAAAAATATAAGAGAATGATCGTTATCTGATTATTCTTCTTTCTTTTTCTTTTTTGTGTTGTTTATATTAACTTAATTTTGAAAATATTGTCTTATTTGGTCGTTCGACGAAATATATATAAATAATAATTACGTCGTAAATAATAACTCGACTAAATTGGGTGATTAATTTTGATGAATAAGAAGATTTTACGAAAATTAAGTTTGATTGTTTTTCTATCAACAATATTATTTATTATACCAAATAATTCCAAGATAGAATTGGCAATTAGTGCTCAACCTTCTGAAGGTATGAAAGTTCTATTCTTGCTAAGTGATATGTTCTATAAGGAAGGTACCATTAATATGGAAAAACCTGCTTTTGAAGAATTAGGATTTACAGTTGAAACTGCAGCTGAAACTGCGACTATAGATGATGATTATAATAATCCATTTGATGTTGATTTACTATTTACTGAGGTAGATATTGCTGATTATGTTGCAATACACATACCATGTGGAACAGCAGATAATGAGTTGACAACACATCCTTTTGCTCTTACAACAAATCAAGACGCAATGGATATAGTAAACGATGCTTATGCTAGTGATAAAATTATGATAGCTTCTGGTGATGGACCAGTAGTTTATGCTGAAGCTGATATTATTTCGGGGAAAAATATTACTTGTTGGCCTACTGCTGAATCAACTGTAACTACTGCAGGAGCGAATTATATACCTGAAGGTTTTCCTATAGTTGATGATCAATTTATAACATATTATGATGCAATTTATACTTTTAGAGGTTTAATGGACTTTCTCAAAATGCTTGGGATACATGAAACTGATCCACCAGTTATTGATAACTTAACTGTAGAAATCATCACAGCAACAGATCCTGGTTCAATAAATATAACAGTTGAGGTATCAGATGCTTTTGGAACAGAATTTGTTTATCTAATTATTTCAAAATATGATTCAACAGCTTCTCAGTATGAAAAATTGTCCAACACAACAATGCCAGGAAATGATGATAATACAATTTTCAATAGTATACGATCAAATCTTGAATTTGGGAATTATTCTATTGGTATTCAAACAATAGATCTTTTAGAAAATAGCGGTTATTATGAAGATCAATTTGAATTTTATGTAACATCAATAATTGGCTCTCCACTAGTAACTACCTTAGTTATAATTGGTTCTTCCATATTTATCATAGTAATTATTCGAAGAAAGAAATCAAATTAATTCAATTAAATTAATGAAGAATCACTGATTCTTCTTTTTTTCTTATTTTGTAAAAATCATTACTTAATTTCATTTTTAATTTATTCTTAAAAATAGACATTAAACAAAAAACAACAAAAAAAGGGTGGGTTAGAGATGGACTGAAAGAAGGAAGGGAATATCAGCCCATCTCAGATCTTTAGCCGGAGAATTATTTGCTAAAGCGTGACTGATTTCTTCCTTACCAATA
>JAEOUJ010000085.1 GCA_016839405.1 Candidatus Gerdarchaeota archaeon
ACATTATTTAGTAATGTTGGAATGCAGAATCTTCCTTTAACACATATACCAGTCTTCATGGTTTTATAGTCAGGATCTGGACGCATACCAACTATTCGACCCCATTTCACATCAATTTCAAATCGACAACCTTTGTCACATAAGATGCATGTTGTTCTTACTTGATCGTCTGGACATTCATACCATTTCTGTCCTCGGGCAGATAATGCTCCAGTTGGGCAAACATCTATACATTGTCCACAGAATTTACAATCTGTTTCTAAATGTGGTTTTTCAAATGAAGTGCCTACCTTAGTGCCATGTCCTCTTTTTGTGAAAACAAGTATATTCGCTCCTTCAACATCTTGGCAAACTCTTACACATCGACCACAATGAATACATAAATTATAATCTCTATCGAAGAAAGGATCATTTCTTTCTATTGGTATTTCTTTGTAGAATAATGGAAATCTGATGCTCTTAAAATTCAATTCATCGCCTACTAATCGGACTTCACACATTTCTTTATTTGGACAAGTGTTACATCCAGTTATTACACCAGCTTTCATTATACCAGAATTGAATTTATCACAATGGTCTGCTTGGTCACACATCATACAACTACTTGGGTGCTCTGAAAGTATTAATTCAAAGACCGCTCTACGTAATTTCTTGATTTCAAGGCTATCAGTTGTTATGACCATTCCATCTCTAACAGGTGTTGTACAAGAATTCATGAATCCTCGTGTTCCATGAACTTTTACCATACATAATCTGCAAGCTCCAAATGAAGGCAGTCGTTCATGAGCGCAAAGACTTGGTATGTGAATGCCATTATCTCGAGCAGTTTCGAGAATTGTTTTACCTTCTACATATCTAACTTCTTTACCATTTATTACAATCATGCTTCAACGTCCACCTTGTCAATTTTTCTTATTGCTTTTGCAGGGCAATTTGTATAGCAAACATCACATTTGATACATTTGCTTATGTCAATTACATGCAATTTCTTCTTCTCACCTGTAACAGCTCCTACAGGACATCTTTTCCTGCAAATTTCACATCCTATGCATGTCTCCTCATCCACTTGGTATACGAAAAGCTCTTTGCAAACTTTCGCTGGGCATTTCCTATCAAGAACATGAGCTCTATATTCATCTCTGAAATAAGTTAGAGTTGTTATCACAGGATTTGGAGCTGTTTTTCCAAGACCACATAAAGATGCTTCTGTAATTGTATGGGCTAATTCCTCTAATAACTCAAAATGATCGATATTAGCTTCTCCTCGAGTAATTTCTTCTAGAAGATCGAGTAATTGTTTATTTCCTATTCTACATGGTACACATTTACCACAAGATTCTGCTTCTGTGAATTTCAAGAAATATTTTGCTAAATCGACAACACATGTTTCATTATCAATTACAACTATACCGCCTGAACCCATAATAGCTCCAAGTTTTGTTAGTTCTTCATAATCTAATGGTTCATCAATAAATGCAGCAGGAATAGTTCCTCCAGATGGTCCCCCTACCTGTATTGCTTTGAAAACCTTTTCTTCTGCAACACCACCACCTATATTGAAAATTACTTCACGTAATGTTGTTCCTAATGGCACTTCGATTAAACCAGTTCGTTTTATTTTTCCTACTAGTGAAAATGTCTTTGTTCCTTTTGATTGCTCTGTCCCAAATTTTGCATACCATTCTTTACCCATTCTTAAAATATTTGGCACTGTTCCTAATGTTTCCACATTGTTTATTACTGTTGGCTTCCCCCAAACACCTTCCTCTGATGGGTAGGGAGGTTTTTGTCTTGGCATTCCTCGATCACCTTCTACTGAAGCCATAAGTGCTGTTTCTTCACCACATACAAATGCACCAGCACCTTTCTTAATTTCAATGTCAAAATTAAAATCATTATTGAGAATGTTCTCACCTAAGAATCCTCGGTCCTTCATATCAGCTATTGCTTTCACAAATCGTTTAATGGCTAATGGATATTCAGCTCGACAATACACATATCCTTTTTGAGCTCCAATAGCATAAGCTCCTATGACCATGCCTTCAAGAACAGAATGCGGATCACCTTCTATTAGAGATCTATTCATGAATGCTCCCGGATCGCCTTCATCAGCATTACAAATAATATATTTCTCAGCTTCTTTTTCCTTTCTAGTTAATTTCCATTTTAATCCTGTTGGAAAACCAGCTCCACCTCTCCCACGAAGACCTGCATCTGAAACAATTTTAATTACTTCATCTGGACTTACAGTAAGAGCATTTTTTAATCCCAGATATCCATCCATAGCAAGATAATGATCTATACTACTTGGATCAATAATACCACAATTTCGCAAAACAATACGTTTTTGATTTTTTAACATAGGATGTTCCCATAGAGAGGGAATGCCTTCTAATCCATTTCCACTTAGAGTGCCAATTGCTTTATCTGCTTGCAAATCACCTTTTACTAAATAATTTTCAACTAATTCTTGCGCTTGCCTTTCTTGCACATTGCCATAAAGAATTGTTGGTGAACCTTTTTTCTGAATACCAATTATTGGTTCAAGATAGCAAGGACCAATGCATCCTACTTCAATAATATCATGTGGCACTTCTTTTGCTATTCCCTTAATTTGGTTGATAACTGGTATAACTCCAGCTGCTCTTCCACATGATGCAGCACCAGCATAAATTACTGGTTTCTTTTGATTTTGTAGCGCTTCCCAGGATGCTTTTGCATCCTTTACCATGGAATAAAAACTGCTCATTTATTGCCACCACTCTTTGATTCTTTTTCTTTGATTTCTTTGCGATAATTCCGCAAAATTTTATTGACTTTAGCAGCAGTCATATTTCCATAGACATCATCATCAATAAGCATCACAGGTGCTAAAGCACAGCAACCCAAACAGTAAACACTTTCAAGACTGAATAATTCATCTTCTGTTGTTTCACCAGATTTAATACTCAAATCTCTTGATAATTTGTCAAGTAATGATTGTGCTCCTAGAACATGACAAGCAGTTCCCATACAAACTCGAATAATATGTTTTCCTGGCTTTATGAATTTGAATTGGGAATAAAATGTTGCGACGCCATATACATGATGTTCAGAAATTTTCAACTCTTTAGCAATATGTGTTATGATTTTTTCTGGTAAATAATTAAATTCTTCTTGTGTATCTTGAAGTATTTGGATGAGATTCCTAGGATCATAATTATAAGCTTCAAGAATTTTAGCTAGTTTACTAATTGCTTTAGAGTTGAGCTCAAAATCTTGTTTAACTACTCTACTTGTGCTATTCGTGCTCATAAGAGGCATCCTCGTAGTTTTAGAAGCTATATTTATATCTTGGCCTTGTTTTTACCAAGCATTACTATCTTCTAATAAAACAGATTCCATATCATCAGCACTTAATCCATGCCAATGACAACCCTTCTTTGCACAGAAGTAGAAATCCACTAATTTTGTTACTGCAGCAACATCTAAATTGACAACTTGTGAACCACATAAATTGCATTTTTTATCTTCAACAATTAAGCTTCGTTCACAATTTGGACATTTTATATCTTTGGCAATGGAACCTTCTGGTATATCAATTGTTGATTTATTTGTAAAGAGATTCAAATATGGGCTTAGCATTAATTCGCCAGTTTCACCTTCTTGATTGATTACTATAAATTTAACAATATTTCCATCAGCATTACTTTTGTGACAATGAGGACAGAATGTTCTAAGATAAGTACCACTTTCAAGCATTTCTTTTTTAACTTTAAAGTAATCAAGATAATCCAAGTCTTCAACTTCAATTGTATGATGTTTGCATCCTGATTTAGAACAGAATTTTACAATACCAATACCTTCTATATTCAAAGGTACCATTTTCGAAGAACAGTCTTCACATTTTATATCAGAAGTAATCTGATTTTGGCAATTTGGACATGTGAATTTGTATTCCTGATCCTGCACGATTTCCATATCAGAATCAATATTATAACTGCCATAATAGGAACTTAACCATATTGTTCCTTTATTGCCATTATCTGAAATCTCCAATTTAATGCTGGGTTTTCCATCAACTAACTTTTCTTTATCCATTAATGATTTACTACATATCGGACACCAAACGGTTAATGATATTAAGTCATTCATATACTAGCCCCCTGGTTAAAAGTTAAGTTAATTTTTAACGATGTAGTGAGTATTTTTATGGAATTGTGGTTTATGATATGCTTAACTTTTACTTTTTTCATTATATGTAGTATTGTTATTATATAATTTTTATTAGTAAAGATTATAAAATTAGAAAAATATCAGCAATGGATTTATAAAGAGATAATTTTGAAGAAAGAAAAAAATGGGAGTAGAGGGATTACCAATACTCACTATCTTGAATAAGAACAAAATTCATATCTTTTTGATTTAGGTTATGCCAATGGCAGCCTTTTTTAGAACAGAAGTAGAAATCAATCATTCTACGTATTGCTGCCACTTCAACATCAACAGCAGGTGAGCCACACTCTTCACAAACAATGTCTTTTGCAATTAAACTTTTATTGCAAAATGGGCATTGAATATCTTCAACAATAGCACCTTCTGGAATATAAACAGTTGATTTATTATGAAAGACATTCAAGTAGGGACTTAACATTAGATAACCTACTTCGTTGTTCTCATTTTTAATTTTAAAAACAACTGATCCTTTTTCTATTAAACCACTTTCACAATGTGGGCAATAAATTCTAAGAAAGGTTCCACTCTTGATTAATTCTTTCTCGGTCTCTTTTTCAGCTTCAGTATGGATTTCAACAACATTTGAATTTCCAATGTTATTTTGAAAATAATCATGAATAAGTGATAAATCATTAAATTCTACATTATGATTTTTGCATCCTGCACGTGAGCAAAATCTAACAATCCCACCTTCACTTATATTTAGTGGAATTAATTTAGCTGAACATTCAGAACATTTAATTTTCGATATAATTTCTTTCTCACAATGTGGGCAGTTAAATTTGTATCTTGTTCCTTTCATTATTTCAATATCTGTTGAATAATTATAACTTCCATAAAAAGAGCTTAAACGAATAATTCCTTTATCATCTTTTGATGAAATGTTTAACTTTATACTTGGAATGTCATCAACCAATTCTTTAGTATCCATTAAAGATTTATTACAATGAGGACAATTTACTTTTAATGAAATATAACTATACATATTTTTTACACCCGTAATTTACTTCATTTTTGATATCATGTTTAATTATTAATTATTTATTATATTCTTGCTTTTATACACTTTAAGTATTACTTAATGCTGAGTAAATACAAATATTTGATTTTATTAAGTCATTTTAAGAATAAGATAAACTATAAGCTAAATTTATAAAAGTAATCTGTAATATATGTGGTAATAAAAAATTTGCTTTATAGGTTGTATTTTTAGATTTTATATCAAGATTATAACCTCCACAAAAAATAGAAGAAAAGATGAGAAAAATTAGCCATAGGAGTAATTAAACCTTGAGTGAAGATAATATTAGAATAGGTGTGTATATTTGTAATTGTGGTTCAAACATTGCTTCAACAGTTAATTGTGCTGAAGTTACGGAGTATGCAAGAACACTCCCACATGTTGCACATGCTGAGAACCTCAAATATAGTTGTTCGAAACCAAGTCAGATGAGAATTCAAGCAGATATACTAGAACATAATTTGAATCGTGTTATTGTTGCTTCTTGTAGTCCTCGTATGCATGAGGAAACATTTAGGAATACTATCCAAGCTGCAGGTTTAAACAAATATCTCTTTGAAATGGCAAATATACGTGAACATGTTTCCTGGGTTACGGATGATATTCCCATCGCTACAAAAAAAGCAAAAGATCTTGTTAGAATGGCAGTCAATAGAGCTGCGTTACTCACTCCATTGGATCCAAATAAAGTAACAAGCACCCCTAGAGCAGTTGTTGTTGGAGCAGGAATTGCTGGAATTACAGCTTCATTGGCATTAGGAAAATTAGGGTTTGAAACAGCATTAGTAGAAAGAAAATCAACCATAGGGGGTGTTATGGCTCAATTGGACAAAACTTTCCCAACACAGGATTGTTCTGCTTGTATTTTAACTCCTAAAATGGCAGAAGTTGGTGATCACCCTAATGTTACTTTGTATTCAAACTCTGAAGTAACCAAAGTTTCTGGTTATGTGGGGAATTTTGATGTTGAGATATTAAAACACCCTAGATATGTTGATCCCGATAAATGCACTTCCTGTGGTGATTGTGTTGAAACATGCCCATCTATAATAACAAGTGAATTTGATGAAGGTATAGGTACTCATAAGGCAATTCATATTGCTTTTCCACAAGCTGTACCTCAATGTTATATCATAGATAAGAAAGGTATTCCACCATGTCGTGATGGTTGCCCAGCAGATATTCATGTACAAGGATATGTTAATCTTATCTCCAAAGGAAAATATACAGAAGCTCTGGAGCTAATACGTGAGGAAATGCCTTTCCCATCTGTTTGTGGTCGAATCTGTTCAGCCCATTGTGAAGGTGAATGCAGTCGAGGTTTGGTTGATGATCCAGTTAGTATTCGTTATTTGAAACGATTTGTTTCTGATTATGAATTTAAAAAATTGAAAGGCAAACCAGAAGTTCAACCAATTCCAAAAACCCATAAAGAAAAAATTGCTATTGTTGGAGGTGGACCAGCTGGTCTTTCTGCTGCATGGGACCTAGTTAAAAGGGGTTATAATGTAACTGTTTTTGAAAAGAATAACAAAGCAGGGGGTCTTTTACAATATGCAGTTCCTGATTACCGTTTGCCAAAAGAGCTACTAGATTTAGAAATACAAATGATTCTTGATATGGGTGTTGAATTAAAAACAGGTTATAAAGTTGGCCAAAATGAGGAATTTACTTTTGACCAATTGAAAAAACGCGGACTTTTACGCCAAAGAGGATTCGATGCAGTTATTGTAGCAACAGGTGCTTCTGGTGCATATAAACTTCGAGTTCCTGGAGAGGATGATTTTGGAGAAATTTACTATGGTATTAATTTCCTAAAAGATGTTCATGAAGGGAAAATAAAAAGTACAAAAGGAAGAAAAATAATTGTTGTTGGTGGAGGAAATGTTGCAATTGACACCTCTCGAATTTGTCGCCGTTTAGGAGCTACAGATATTACTGTTGTTTGTCTTGAAGAAATGTTAGAAATGCCAGCTTATGAGGAGGAAATTGAAGGAGCAATCGAAGAAGGAATTAAAATTATTAACCGCTGTGGTGTTAAGCAAATACTTGGTAAAAAAGGTAATGTATCTGGGATTGAAACTCTAGAATGCACACAAGTTTTCAATGAAGAAGGTCAATTTGAGCCTATTTTAGCTGATGGAACTGAAGAGAAATTTGAAGGTGATATGTTAATAATTGCTATTGGTCAATATTTTGATAGAAGCATTGTTCCTAAAGACATGGTAGATGCAAATAATCAATTAATTGTTAATTCCATGACTTTACAATCTGATACTCATCCTCATATTTTTGTTTGTGGAGAATTTTATTACTTCCCTGAATCTGTAATTGAAGCAATTGCTTCTGGGAAATGGGCAGGTGAATCTGTCCATCGCTATCTTCGTGGTTTAGATTTATCAGTTGGTCGTAGAAAGATTCTTGATATACAGAAATCACAAATTTATAAGACAAGAATTAGAGCTGGTGATAGAATAGAAGAAGCACCATTAGAAAGAGCGAATGAAGTAAAACGAATTACACCACAGCATTTAGGTGTAAATGAACGAGTAGTAAAAATATCAAATGAAGTAGTTCAAAGTTTTACTGAGCAAGAAGCCATGGATGAAGCTAGTAGATGTCTTTATTGTGCAAATTGTGGTGTCTGTAAAGAATGTGTCCGGACATGTGAAGCATTAGCTATTATTCATGATGAAGAACCAAAAATAATAACTGAAAAAGTAGGAGCAATTGTTTTAGCAACTGGATTCAAAGCTTTTGACCCAAGTGTAATTCCACAATACCACTACAAAGATCCTGATTATCCTGATATCATTACTGGTATGGAGTTTGAGAGATATACAAATGCTGCAGGACCGACTGAAGGAAAATTAGTAGTTCCTTCAACTGGTAAGAAACCAAAAACTATTGCTTTCATTAATTGTGTCGGTAGTCGTGATTTGAATTATCATGAATACTGTTCTCGTTATTGTTGTACAGCTTCTATTAAGCATTCATTCTTAATGAAGAATAAATATGGTAATAATACTGATGTTTTATTATTCTACAAAGACATACGCACTTTTGGTAAAGGTTACGAAGAATTATATAATACTACAAGAAACATGGGCGTAGAATATATCAAAGGGGTACCAAGTGATATCAGAAAAGATGTTGATGGTGAGATGTATTTTGATATCTTTAATGCTGATTTAAACAAGAACATTCGTTATAGACCTGATTTAATAGTTTTACAAACAGCTATGGAACCACAACCAGATTCTAAAAAGACAGCAGAAACCTTTGGATTATCATGTAGTGCTGATGGTTTCTTTATAGAAAAACACATCAAACTTGGCCCAGTAGAAACTGCTAGTGCAGGGAAATTTATCGCTGGTGCATGTAGAGGACCAATTGATATTACAGATTCTGTCTCACAAGGAGCTGCAGCAGCTTTATATGCAGCTGAACTACTGAGAAGTGATATTATTGAAAAAGAATCAATCACAGCTAAATTAGATGATAATATTTGTATTGGTTGTGGAACTTGTGTTTCAGTTTGCCCATTTGGTGCTTTTACATTAATGGAAATTGAAGAAGGTAAAATGAAATCAAGCCTTAATGAAATCCTCTGTGAAGGATGCGGTGCTTGTGCAGTTGCTTGTCCTTCAGGAGCTTTATCTATTAGACATTATACAGATGATCAAATTAAAGCTATGATAAAAACAGCTTTTGATGAAGAAGACCTTTCATCACCAACCCCTTAATCCCATTAGTTTTTACTTTTGGGATTTACTCTATTTTTTTATATTTCTTCTATTGTTGTTAAAATCAAATCTTGGATTTGTTTAATTTTCTCGTTAAATATATTATGGACTTCATCCATTGAGATTTTCTCTTGCAAACCAGCTGCATAGTTCGTAACTAAACAGATTGGTGTATAAGCTATATCTAATTCATTTGCTAAAACACATTCTGTTACTGAAGTCATACCTACAAGAGTTCCACCTAATTTCTTAAAAGCTGATATTTCAGCTGGAGTCTCAAACCTTGGTCCTTCTGTGCAAACATAAACACCCTTTTCAAATATTGGTAATGATAATTTTTTAGCACTTTTAACTATCTCTTTTTGTAAACTTGAACTATATGGTTTAGTAAAATCTAAATGAACTACTCCTTGTCTTTTTTCTCCATTTAATAAAATAACAGAAAATTCTCCATCAAAAAAAGAACTGGATCTATTTTTAGTAAAATCAATGAATTGATTAGGAAGAACAAATGATCCTGGTGGAATGTTTCTTTGTAAAGATCCGACTGCACTTGATGAAATAATCTTAGTAACACCTAATGAAAATAAAGCAAAGATATTTGCTCTGTAATTAATTAAATGAGGAGGTATATGATGATTAATTCCATGTCTAGTTAAAAATACAACCTCTTTTCCCGCTATATCAAGAAGTTCTAGTTTTACATTACCAAAAGGAGTATCAACGATTTTATCAGTAGCCTTTTTTTTCAAGCTGTAAAACCCAGAACCACCAATTACTCCGATTTTATCAGTCATATTTTACTCATGTTGATAAGAGAAAGAAGCTTTTTGGTTTTTTCGGAGTAATGACTGAAACAAGTCAAAAGATTTAAGTTTAAATGTTGAAGATGTAGCTCTATGTCATATGAAGAATTACTAAAACGTGCTCGAGAACAATTACCTGAAAAAATCTTTGAGAAATCACGTTTCGAGCCTCCGAAACCAGAAATATCAATTGAAGGGAATAGAACTTTCTTTCAAAATTGGCATCAATTGGTTAGTGCATTAAACCGTGATGAAAATCATTTGCTTAAATTCCTTACAAAGGAATTAGCCACTTCAGCCAATATTGAAGGTCAAAGAGCTGTTTTCTCTGGCAAGCATTTCCGTAGTACATTGACTGATCTTATTAATCGATATTTAAAGGAATATGTTATATGTCCTGAGTGCGATAAACCAGATACAAAGCTTATCAAAGAGGATCGTATAAATTTTCTAGTTTGCGAAGCTTGTGGTGCTCGTACAAGCGTTAAATCAGTTTAGGAAAATAGTCCCACTATTGTGAGGTAATCTAATGCCAAAAAAACAGCAATTTTATCTTCGAGTACGTCAAATCCAAAAAGAATATTTAGTTACTGTATGCGATGCAGAGCTTTTAGGAAAAACTATTTGTGAAGGCGAACTAGAGCTCTGTGTAAATGAACGATTCTATAGTGGGAAACTAGTGTCATTAGATGAATGTTTAATAGAAATGGATAAAGCAACAAGTCTAAATCTCGTTGGTAAATCGATTGTAGAAGCTGCAATAGAAAATCGTATGGTAAATGAATTGTCTGTTAAATGGATAAATTGTAATGAATGTGGAAAAGTAGCTCTTGCTATGTTAATAAAATAAAATTAAGATTTATATTATTCTTGCTCCATAGGAAGCGATTATATTGAGTGGCAAATTTTGTTGTAAATGTGGTAAAAGTGAAAAAGAAGAAACTATTGTTGATAGTTTCTGTCTTAGCTGTTATAGAGAAGAATTTCCGCTTATAATATCTTTTCCTGAAAAACAACTAAATTTAACCACATGTAAGATTTGTGGAAATCTAATGTATCATGGTTCATGGAATGAAGTTATAGGCGATCCCAAAGAAGTAATTCATGGATTAATTGAGGAATTTGTTCGTAAAGCAAAAAAAGTTAGAGGAACTGAAATGATTTTAATTTCAGAAATTGAAACTCCTTCATATGATGTAGCATCAAAACAACAAGTAACTATTGTTTTTGAAGGAACACCCAAAGAAGAAGTTCCACCCTATCAACACGAAGAGGATTTGGAAATAATCATAAATATAGGGGTATGTGATCGTTGTTCAAAATTTGCTCGTGGATATTTTGAATCAATTGTACAAATTCGTAGTGATCGTCGAGAAATAAAAGAAGAGGAGCAATTAAATATCTCTGGATTAATTGAACAGAAAAAAGAAGAAATAATGGAAATTAACCGAATGGCCTATATATCAAAAGCAGTGGACCAAGCAAAGGGAGGTATTGATTTATATATTGGTAGTGAAAGTTTTGCTAAAACTCTAGCAAATTTTCTAGCAGAGAATTTAGCAGCATCAATAGAATACAGTACCAAACTTAAATCAATGAAAGATGGAAAGCCAATTTATCAATCAACTTATTGTGTAAGGATACCCTATTTTGAGATAGGAGACATTGTAGATTATCAAAAGATACCTCACCAAATTACTGATATAAAATTTGGTCGCGTTGAATTATTAAATTTGAAAACTTATGAAGCAAAAACTCTATCACATAAAGAAAGTCATCCGGATAATTTAACAGTTTTAAAGAAGAATGATCAATTACAAAAATACATTATTATGGCAATACAAGAACCAAATATTTCGGTAATGAATTCAATTACTTTTGAGACATTAGATATAAACATGAAATCATTTTTTGATGGCCATCAAGATGGGGATGAAATTTTAATGGTTGAATTGCCAGAGGGAATTTTTGAATGCAAGAATTTTAGTTCTTTATAAACAAAAACTTGATTTTTTAAACAGAAAGTATTAATTGCTATTTTTAACGTAGTGATTACAAAATAACCTAAATTAATTATTTAATTCGAAAAAGGAACTTGATGATATGTCATCAAATAAACATTTTTTATTAGAGGAAGCTCCTTACAAGGAGATTCTTCTTGGAAACGATGCTTTTGTTAGAGGAATGATAGAAGCTGGAGTAAAAGTAACTGCTGCATATCCTGGATCACCTACAAGTGAAATAGGTGTAAGGCTTGCAGAAATTACTAATGAAAGTGGTATTTATTTTGAATTTTCGACAAATGAAAAAGTTGCCACAGAAGTTGCTGCATCAGCAGCTATTGGTGGTGCTCCAGCTGTTTGTTTCATGAAAAGTGTTGGATTGAATGTTGCTTCAGATTCTTTCGTCCAGCTTAGCATGTATACGATGCCTGGAGGATTAACAGTTATACTGGGAGATGACCCAGGTCCACACTCCTCACAAAATGAGCAGGACAATCGACATTATGCAAAGATTGGTCATATACCAATGCTTGAGCCAGCAAATGCTCAAGAAGCAAAAGATTATGTAGTTTTCGCAATGAAATATGCTCAAAAATGGCAAATGCCGGTGGTTATTAGATCAACAACCAGAATTTGTCACCAAACAGGATTAGTAGAATATGGTGAAATTAAGAATCCTGAAATTGAGCGTGGTTTTGATCCAAATCGAGAAGGAGGATATGTACCTCTTCCTGCAACTTTGAAACCATTAAAAACAAAGTCTTTGCGAAGATTGAAAAATTGGGAAGAACTAGCAAATAAAGGAACACTATTACTAGAAGAAAAAGTTGGAAAAGAAAAAGTACAAATGGGAATAATAACTGCGGGACATGCATATGCTGCAACAAAAGCAGCACTAAGAATACTAGGGGCATCTGTTAATATCTTAAAGCTAGGAATAATTCATCCATTGCCAATGAAGAAAATAATTGAATTCATTAAAAATAATAAGACGGTCAAAATACTAGAGGAATTAGATCCATTTATTGAAGAACAAGTAAAAGCAGCACTATTTGAAGAAGGAGTAACAGATGTTAAGATAATAGGAAAACAGAAAGAGGAAGATTGGGAAGACCTAATGATTTCAGAATATGATACTGCACGATTGGTAGAAATCTTTTCTAAATTACTAAAAATCCCAAATCCAATTGAAATTACAACTTCTAAAATAAATGTGCCAAAACGATCACCAGTTTTATGTCCAGGATGTGGACATAGAACAGCGTTCCATGCAGCGAAAATTGTAATGGATAAGTTAAAAGGGCATTCAATGGCAGATATTGGATGTTATTCGCTAGGATATCTAGCACCACACAATCAAGGAACATTACTCTATAGTATGGGTTCAGGAGTACCAGCAGCTGCAGGAATGAAATTAGCAAATCCTGAGATGTCAGTAATGTCATTTGTAGGAGACTCAACATTCTTCCATGCAGCAATGCCGGGAATAGTAAATGCTGTTTTTAACAAACACAAAACAGTGTTAATGGTAATGGATAATGGTATCACTGCTATGACAGGCCATCAACCAAATCCTAATACTGGTGATAAATCTAAGGGTGCCCGTTTACCACCTAAATACAAGGATACTAAAACGATCAGTATAGATGATACTTTGAAAGCTTGGGGTGTAAAATTCATTAGACGTGTTCCTGCTTATAATGTTGATGCACTTGTTAAAGCTTTAGAAGAAGCTTTTGCTCAAGATGAATTTGCAGTTGTTATCCAAGAAGAACCTTGTGCTTTAATGCGTGGTCGAGCTGAACTTCGAGCTGGAACATTACCAAATCCCTACCAAATCGATCATGATATTTGTCGTAATATCCAAAGTTGTCTAGCTGATTTCGCTTGTCCAGCTATTGAAAAGAAGGGTGAAAAACCACAAATCAATACCGATCTTTGTATTGGTTGTGGTTG
>JAEOUJ010000086.1 GCA_016839405.1 Candidatus Gerdarchaeota archaeon
TTAGGATTTTATTCGAAACAGAAAAAATGTTAAATGAAATAGCAGGAATGGCTAGAACAACATTACAACCATCAGCAGGAGCACATGGTGAGCTAACAGGAATTATGGTTATTAGGGCTTATCATTATGATCATGGTGAAGGGGAACAAAGAACAGAAATAATAGTACCAGATAATGCTCATGGAACAAATCCCGCAACAGCAGCAATGGCTGGATATAAAACAGTAGTAATAAAATCAAATGAAAATGGTTTAGTAGATTTAGAAGCATTAAAAGCTGCTACAAATGATAAAACAGCTGCCTTAATGTTGACTAATCCAAATACTTTGGGATTATTTGAGAAAGAAATTCTTGAAACTGCTAAAATAGTTCATGATGTTGGTGGATTGCTTTATTATGACGGGGCGAATTTTAATGCTATAATGGGCATTTGTCGTCCTGGTGATATGGGTTTTGATGCCATTCATTTTAATCTACATAAAACTTTAAGCACACCTCATGGTGGTGGTGGACCAGGCTCTGGCCCAGTTGGTGTTGTAGAAAAATTAGTTCCATATTTACCAAAACCATTGCCTGAATATAATAAAAAAACTGATACATATTATCTCGATTTTGATATGCCTAAATCAATTGGTAAAATCAAAGGTTTCTGGGGTAATTTTGGTGTAATTCTACGTGCTTATCTTTACATGCTATCATTAGGTGCTGAAGGATTAAAATTAGTTTCAGAACAAGCAGTATTAAATGCTAATTACCTTAAAAAGAAACTCTTAGAATTAGGTGGATGGACTTTACCCTACTCACCTGAAATTCCTAGAAAGCATGAATTTGTACTAGATGGAGAAAAACTCAAAGATGAAACAGGTATAACTACAAAAGATGTTTCCAAGCGTTTACTTGATTTAGGTTATCATGCACCAACTATGTATTTTCCTTTAATAGTTCATGAAGCTTTAATGATAGAACCAACAGAAACAGAATCTAAAAGCACATTAGATGGTTTTACAGAAGCAATGAAACAAATCCTAAAAGAAAGTAAGGAAAATCCAGAATTATTGTTAAAAGCTCCTCATAATGCAGCAGTATCAAGAGTTGATGAAGTTTTAGCGGCTAAAGAACCAATTTTATCATGGCAAATGTATAAGGAATGGTTAAAGGAACAAGAATAGCTATTTTTCCTTTCTATTCCTCAATTCGCATCAAAATATCCTCATGATAGCTAGTAATAACTCGAATAAAACCTTGTAATTCTTTATCTAAAGCTAAATCTCCTGTGTCAACTCGCAATTTTTCAGTTCTTTCAAGCTTTGATACAGTAGCAATAAGAATAATATTTTTTACACCAATTTTTCTAATAACTAATGGAGATAATTGTTGATTACCACGACCAAAAATAAAACCTTGATTTCCTATAACTGTAACAATAATTTTAGCTTTTGGATATTTTTCCAATAACTCTAAAATTTGATTTTCATTTAGGTCATTAGCAATAAGTGATCGATTAACAATTGCATCTATCCCAAGTAAAGTTTTTTTCAATTTCAAATAATCTGCTACAGCTTTACAAGTTGTTCCAGAACCCAGGAGATATAAAGTATCTTTTTCCATATCCTCAGTTACTCTTTGTGCAATAATTTTCTGATCATGTTTTTCATCGAAAGTTGATGGTGATGCCATTTTTCCTCCTTGAAAAGCTGCTTTTAAATAAGGAATAATAACCATACCCCTAAGTTCAGCACTAACCCTCCCTTCTCTAAATGCATCTTCATCTATATCCATAACTTCTGATTCGGTTAGATTTAATTGACCTTCTTGGAATTGTTTAAAAATCATTCCAGCAATTTCTGGATTTAAGGCAAAACAAGCGCTATGCATTTTTACACCGCTTGGGACAGCTAAAATTGGTACTTTGTCTTTTACTGCATCATAAATATCGCAGGCAGTTCCGTCTCCACCAATAAAGACAATTAAATTAATACTTCTATTTAAAAACGATTTAGAAGCAGCTATTGTATCTTCTCGAGTTGAACGCTTACCTTTAATTTCTCCTATGATTTCATAGTTAAAATTCATTTCTTTAAGTAGTGATTCGCCCATTTCATTGTTATAACATAAAAATTTTACTTTATCCTTTAGATCATCTATTGTATTAAGAAATCTTCTCGCTCTATCAATAGCAACCTTTATTCCTTCTCCTGAATCAATCTTATCCCAAATTACAACAGCATCATCACTTCCTTTAAATCCAATACGACCTCCTACTCCTGCGATGGGGTTTATAATAAAACCAACTAATAATTCATTTGGTGATTGGATTCTTTTGCTAATTTTTTGTTGTGTTGCTGTCATTTTATAATACTCCGCCATTATCTTTCTAAAATTATTTGAATATTAAATTATTATATTGTTTTAATAATTTCTTGCTTAACTGCGAAAGCTTCTTATTAGATTTTATTGAAAAATAATTATTCCTAAAATTAAACTCATTAAAATTAAATTTTATTGGTGAGATTAAATGTCAAAAGATAAATACCCGGATTCTGAAGAAGAACAAATCTGGGAAGAATCTGAAGAAGCATCTAAAGAAACAATTTATGAAAAACCTATTGAATCAACTGATTATCAAAAAATCGCTTTGCCACAAACACAACCAATAGAAGAGGAAATAGACCATGAAATTATAGAAAAGAAAAAAAGACGGAAAAAAATTCTAATCATTATTTTTGCTATCATTTTACCAATTGTAGTTGTTGCAACTGCAGCAGGTTTTCTTATTTGGGGTTTAGTTGTTGGTTTCACGCAATGTATACAATCCTGTGAAGATTGTTTTAACCAATGCTTTGGATGTTGTGATACCTGTGAAAACTGTGGGAACTGTTGCAACGATTGTAGCAATACTTGTACAAACTGCTGTGGTTCATCTGAAACAATAAATCAGAGAGCTAGCAATGTTTTTGTTAAATCTAAAAGGTCATTTCAAATATTCATGCACAATTCGCTAATGATCATCAAATGGTATTTCTACAGCTTTTTAAATTTCATACGAAAAATATTCATCAAATAACAACATCATTAATCAAGAAAATTAATTAGTATGCATAAATAGTGATTAATAGGTGCAAATAAAATGTACCCGGAAACAGAGAGAATAGAAATTGAAGATAAAATACACGATTTAAGTATAAAAGATCCATATAGGTGGCTGGAAACTTTTGATGATCCAAAAGTTCAACAATGGTTGGAAAAACAACATCAATATTTTGATTCAATAATGAATAAAATTCCTAATTTTAAAAATTCAGTAAAAAGAATATTAGATTTACTTTCAATTGGTTCATTATCTGCTCCAATTATAAGAAATGACTTTATCTTTTACACAAAACAAACTACTGAGAATCAACCAATTCTCTATGTTCAAAAAGGAATTAGTGGTAAACCAGAAGTATTAATTGATCCAAATGAATTATCTAAAGAAAAACCTGTGGCATTGGATTGGTTTTATATTTCTCCTAATTCTAAATATATAGTCTATGGATTATCTGAAGAAGGAAATGAATGGAGTCTTCTTCATATAATGGAAATATCCACTAGAAAACTTCTAGATGATCAAATACCACGTACAAAATATTCTTCTCTAACATGGTTATCTGATGAATCTGGATTCTATTACACAAGATATCCAATACCAGGATCTGTACCAGATGGGCAAGAGCACTATAATACACATGTGCTTTTCCATAAAATAGGCACAGATTGGATGAATGATCCAAAAATCTTTGGAGAAGGCAGATCACCACAAAATCATTATGCAGTCGAATTATCTGATGATGATAGATATTTACTTATTACAATATTAATGTATACTAAAAATGACCTTTATATTATGGATCTAAAAAATGGCAATAAATTATTTGAAGTAATAGTCGGTGATGATAGTTTAACATTTGGTACATTTTTAGATGATGAACTATGGGTAAATACAAATAAAAACGCACCAAAAGGAGCAGTTTTTAAAGCTTCAATTAAGAAACCTTCTTTTGAAAATTGGGAAGATGTAATATCTGAAGATGATCAGATTATTAGTCAAGTTTTAGTCACAAAGAACAAAATTTTCTTGCGAGTTATGAAAAATGCATCTGATTATATTGAAGTGTACACTAAAAATGGAGATCATTTAACAGAATTAGATTTACCTTCTTATTCATCGATGCTATCAATGGGTACAAATTCAACAATACATGCAGATAACAAGATTAGTGAATTTTACTTTAAATTGGAATCATTTTTCTATCCAAATAGAATTTATCGCTATGAAATTAATGATGAGAAATTATTACTTTTTAATGAAATAGAATCCCCAATAAATCCTGATGATTATGTTGTAAAACAAATTTGGTATGAATCCAAAGATGGTACAAAAGTACCAATGTTTCTAGTTCATAAAAATAACATTAAATTAGATGGAAAAAATCCAACATTACTTGGAGGATATGGCGGATTTAATCTTGCTACAAAACCTCCATATTTTAAATATTCTAGATTCTTTTGGTTAGAAAGAGGTGGTATTTTAGCATTAGCTAATTTACGCGGTGGTTCTGAATTCGGTGAAGAATGGCATAAAGGTGGTATGTTGGATAAAAAACAAAATGTTTTTGATGATTTCATTTATGCAGCAAGATGGTTAATAGATAATAAATATGCATCAAATAAAACATTAGCTATTTCTGGACGAAGTAATGGTGGATTATTAACCGGTGCAGCAGTTACTCAGGAACCAGATTTATTTGCAGCAGTTTATATCGGTGTTCCTTTATTAGATATGATTAGATATCAATTATTTAAAATAGCACGATATTGGATTCCTGAATATGGATCATCTGAAAATCCTAACCAATTCAAATATTTACTTGAATATTCACCCTATCATAATGTAGGAAAAGGAACAAGTTATCCAGCAACAATATTAGTAACAGCTGCATCTGATTCGAGAGTTGATGCAAATCATGCAATGAAAATGACTGCAATGATGCAATGGGCTAATAGCTCAAAAGAACCAATTATTTTATTTGTTGAAAGAGAAGCAGGACATGGTGTTGGTAAACCATTAGAAAAATTAGCTAAAACAGAAGCAGATCTTTATATCTTTCTTGGTTGGAAAACTGGTTTAGAAATGTGAAAGAAAATTGAAACTTGAAATTTATTAATCAGAAGTCTCATTTTCTTTATCTTCACTAATTTCCTTTTCTTTTTCTTCCTCTAATGCTTTTTGTGCCATTCGTTTTACTTCTTCTCTTCGTGCTTCTTCTTCAACAATTTCCATTTCTCGTTTAACTAAAATATCTAGGATTTTATTAGAAATTTCTTCACATTTATCAACAATCCTTTCTGCTTCTAAAGTATCAGCTAGCAATTCATCCTCATAACCTTTAATTAATGGTAAAATTGTTGAAGTCCAAATAGTTTTAGCTTCACTATAAAGTGATTGTGAATCAGAAGCAAATTCAGTTAATGCTTCTCTAGTAACCGTGCTAACATTAAAAGCAGTTAAATCCTTTTTCAGCATTTTTGTTAGTTGTTGTTCATAATTTAATAATGCTGTAATTGATTCTTTCATAGCTTCTTTTTTAGAAGCGATTATTTCTGGAGGATGTTCAACTTTTGTTTTAATAGGAGCTTTAGTAATCTCTGGTTCTTTAATGTCTACATCTTTTGCTTTAACATCAGCAATTACTATTTCATCTTTATCTAAATCTTTTCGTTTTCTTAAGATAGAATCAATGGTATCACGTTCTTCAATTTCATAGGCCATTTTTTGTCCTTTAGATATTTGTCTATCAAAAAGCTCTTTCTCATCTCTTTCTAATTTTTTCCGTTTGGATGTTTTTGTAGGGCGGAATTGACGAGCAATAAGAATTGTGAATAAAGTAAAAAGTGTAGCAGTTCCTAAGCCTATAAAAATACCTATAATAATTCGACGGGTCTTTTGTGGATCTTGTGTTATAGGATAACTTTCAGGGTCATTTGGATCAGTTTCATTATCTATTTCAATTTTATCTGAAAAACCATCTCCATCAGTATCAACTTCTGTTGGATTTGTTCCGAAATAATATTCCTCAAGATTGGTTAATCCATCTAAATCCTTATCATCATTTGCATCATTAATAAGAGGATTCAAATCAAAATTTACTTCCCACCCATCCCACATTAAATCATTATCTGTATCAACATCTGTTGGATCTGTGAAGTATATATTAACCTCATCACCATCTGAAAGGGAATCTGAATCGGTATCAGGATTTTTTGGCTCTGTTCCGGCAATATATTCTTCAAGGTTGGTTAAACCATCAGAATCAAAATCTTCTGCAGCATCAGTTTCATTTAAGGGATCAAAATTATTATCAATTTCGAATCCATCTGGCATTAGATCGTTATCCGTATCACTATCTATTGGATTTGTGTTGTAAACTTGCACTTCTTGACCATCTGAAATAAAATCATTATCCGTATCAATATCATATGGATCGGAGTTATAGATATTTATTTCATCTGCATCTGAAAGTCCATCCTGATCTGAATCTAATATTCCTGTTTTTATATAAACTTCATTTGCACTTTCAAACAATTTAGTATAAGCAATGTAAACATTACCATGTATATCTACTGTTATTGAAGGATCAAATGCTGAACTGATTACTAAACCTAGATCATCCCATGTTGTAGATTCTTTAGGTTTATGTTTTAAGTATATATCATTAAAATTACTTTCATTTTTCTCAAATGCTAATAATGTATTACCAAAATTATCTGAAAATAAATCATAATCACCATAATTTGCTAAATATCCACTTATAGTAGTAGGAGTACTCCATTGACCAGCTGTTGCTTTACTTTTTGCTTTGATATAATATAGATTTGAAGAAGTACTATTATCCTTGTAGATAACGTGAAGCTCACTATTAGCTTCATCAAAAGATATCTTTGGTACTATCGGATCATATGGTACTGTAGTGATTTTCTCTTCGGATGACCAAATCACACCATCATCAGAATAGGAATAATATAATTCTTGATCATCAGTTCTTTTATCTGACCAAACCATATGAATTGTGTTATTTTCATCAATTGCTAAAGCTGGTGGAGAATTTGTAATCACTTTAGCACCAGTAGTAATTCTAATAATTGGTGTTTTCCATAAACCAGTCATACTACTATAATTAGTATAATATAAATCACCATTTGGATTATCTGTTTTATCAATCCAAACCAAATGTACTATTCCATTGTTATCTGTTATTGCTACAGGATTTGTTGAATTTCCTGAGTTTGTTATTATATTGGTTTCTTCTTGAACAGTTATTCCATTTTCAATTAAAGTTTCATTAATTTCATAATTATCTATTAGAAAGGTTTCATATGGGATATGAACAGAATTATTATCATCAAATGCAGGTTGATAACCAAAAATCAAAGTATCATCAATAGATGTCACCAATTGTGGAGAATTCCATGAAGCAGTTTTATTACCATAAGCATAGAATATTGTACTTTCAGCATTTAAAGTAAAAGGTTGAAATAAATCAATCCATGAAAGGTATACTATATCATTTGCAGGATTATATGCTAATTCTACTTGTGTAGAATCAATCCCCGATGAAGAAATTTTCTGTGTTAATGAAAAAGTAACAGTTGAAGATTCAAAATTTATTTTTTCCTGTTGTATGTTGGTATTTGATCCATTTACATATATGCCATAAGTTATAATACAAATCAACAACAATAATAAGGATTTAATAACTAAGTGATCCTTTTTCAACGAGTTATTATGTGACATATTATTCAAACCTACATTTGTCTATCCCTATAAGTAGAATAAATGAAAAAAAAGCTTTTTATTGTGAACTTTTTAATCAAGATAGTTTTTTATTTTTAATTAGAAATAATCAATTTTACAAAGAACGAAGTAAGGAAAAACTTCATAAAAGGTTTTTAAACGTCGATTTATAGAATAAAAATTCGTGATAATTCAATTAACAAAATAGGTGCAAAATTATGGCTGATCAAGAAATTAAATGCCTTATTGAAGGAGGAAAAGCATCACCCGCTCCTCCTCTTGGTCCAGCACTAGGACCGACTGGTGTCAATATAGGTCTAGTAATTGGTAAAATCAATCAAGAAACAGCAAAATTTGCAGGAATGAAAGTTCCAGTAACAATTATTATTCACACTGATAGATCATTTGATCTTAAAGTAGGTATCCCAACAACAAGTGGTTTAGTTTTAAAAGAAGCAGGTCTTTCAAAAGGTGGAAAAGGTTCCACAGAAGAAGCACCTGAAGAACCTTTCATAGGTAATATTACTATGGATCAAGTATTGAAAATTGCTGAAATTAAACGAGTAGGTAGTCTCGCATCAACAACTAAAACACTAGTAAAGGAAATTTTAGGTACTATGTATAGTTGTAAGGTTTCTTGTGACGGTAAAGATCCTAAAGTTGTACAACAGGAAATCGACCAAGGTGTTTATGACAGTAAATTACAATAGTTTTTGAAATACTGACATGACCCAAACTTTTATTTTCTCTTTTCTTTTGATTTTTTTTGACGTGTATTGTACATGTCACTGAGTGAAAAAAAAAGATTAAACTATTGAAAAGAAATTCATAGATTATTTCAATTGATATTACTCTACAATGGTTTAACAAAGTTTCATAATTTATTTATCAATGAAACTATGTATGAGGTGTTAAAAATTAAGAAATATCCTGGCTTGAAATTTATGTTTAAGCCAAAAAGCATTGCAGTTATTGGCGCATCCAAGAAACCCGGAAAAATTGGTTATGAAATAATGGATAATATTATTTCGTATGGTTTTACAGGAGAACTTTATCCAATAAATCTAAGTGAAACAGAAATACTTGGGAAAAAAGTTTACAAATCAATTTCAGATGTACCAGGTGAAATTGATTTTGCTGTAATCTCAATTCCTGCTAAGTTCGTACCTGATGTTCTTGAAGAATGTGGTAAGAAAGGAGTTAAAAGTGCAGCAATTATAACTAGTGGTTTTGGTGAAGTCGGTGACTTTGAAACTGAGAATAAACTTGTTGAAATAGCTGAAAAATTTAATATACCATTTATTGGGCCAAACATTTTTGGTATAGTATATGCTCCAGCTAAATTAAATGCATCATTTGGTCCAGCTGATGTAAAACCGGGTAAATTAGCTTTTATTACTCAAAGTGGTGCTTTAGGCATAGCTTTAATGGGATGGACAATTACAAATAAAATCGGTCTCTCATCTATTGTTAGTATTGGAAATAAAGCTCAAATTGGTGAAGCTGAATTACTTGATAATTATCTTAAGAATGATCCAAACACTACTGCAATTTTACTTTATGTAGAAGGATTACATGACGGTAAGGCTTCTATGGATATCTTTCGCGAAGTGGGATTAAAGAAACCAATTATTGCATTAAAATCAGGCAGATCTGTTCGTGGTGCTGTTGCTGCAGCTAGTCATACAGGTAGTCTTGCGGGTTCAGATAATGTATATTCAGCAGCTTTTCAACAAAATGGTGTTCTACGAGCTATTGATGCTTCAGAAGCATTTGATTGGGCAAGGTGTATTACAAATAATCCAAAACCAAAAGGAAAAAATGTTGTTATAATTACAAA
>JAEOUJ010000087.1 GCA_016839405.1 Candidatus Gerdarchaeota archaeon
AGGAGTCAGATCGTCGCATGTTCTTCACTTGATGGTGTGGAAGCCTCAGTCTGGGGCGTCTTCGTCATTCTCCTATATGATATTCTGAATAGATTCCCTTTAAGGTTTTGTTTATTTAAGATAAATATTGGCTGAATTTTCTATCATATATTAAAAAAATAATTTGTTACAATATCTTGATAATAGAACATTTTATAATAGTAATAATCATCACTAAAAGTATGGACGAACAACTTCCACTTTCCGATGAAGAACTTCAAATGCAAAAGTTGAAAAAACAACAATTAGTTGAAGCAGCATTATATTTAGCTGGAAGACCAGTAACTCATACTGAACTTTCACAAGTAACTAACATAGATACTTCTGATATAAATACTCTAATAAAAGATTTACAAGAACGCTATCGTCAATCATTTAGTTGTTTTGAGGTAATTGAACTACCAGGAAGAAAGTTTGTATTTCAAGTTAGAGCTGAAATTGGCGAAAATGTTAAAGAAATTACACTTCAACCACTCCTTACCCTTGCTGAATTACGAACTTTAGCTATGATTGCATATCAACAACCTGTATTACAATCCACTGTTGTAAAAGTTCGTGGTCAACAATCCTACCAGCATATCAAAAATTTAATTCGTAATGGTTTTGTAAAAGCTAATCAAGCAAAACAAACCCTCGAATTAAGAACCACTCCAATGTTTTCTGATTATTTTGGTTTATCCCATGATCAAGGTGTTCTCAAAAGACAACTTGGTTGGAGAACAAAAAGAATAATTAGAGAAAAACGTGTTGAAGAAAGAGACAGCAGATCAATTGATGAATTTATGAGTCAAATAGGATTGGATGATGAACAAAAAGCATTGGAAGCAGAAAATGATCCCGAATCAAAGATTTCAGTCGATAAAGATTCTGCTCGAGAAGCATTCAAGACTATGTTAGATGATTTAGAAGGACCTGATCCTTGGGTAGATGAAGAAAAAAATAATGAAGAAGAATAAATTGATTATGGATAACTTAAACCATTCTCATTAGTTAAATCTCGTTGAATGTTTGAAAACCTCACCTTTTTGACGTTCAAGTAAGCGCATTTCAACTTGTCCTTCTAATTTAATTGAATTCAAATATTCTTTTTGCTCATCTATAGTCATTGGTTTATTATCGATTGTTAGTTTTAGTTTGTCTATTGGTACATTCAATCTTATGTTATTTTCATCTATTGAATCAATTTTTTCAAATGGAAGAAGTAAATCAATATTTTTTCTAAATCCTAAATTTTCCATTAGCTCCTCAAACCATGAACCACCAATAATTAAAACAGTCTTACCATTAGATAAAAATCCCATATTGATTATTTTACCAAATTTATTATCTTTAGAATCAAAAATTTTCTTTCTTTTCAAATTATTGTATGTAAAGGATTTTTCAGGTATAATTCCTTCTTCTAATTTATGATGCAGTTTCTCTTTAGCAATTTTTACTTCAATTGTATCTTCTTTAACTGCTGAGATAATATTAATTGGAATTACAGGATCAATATCATCTATTATACCTAAAGATTCACGAAATTCTTCCCATCGTGTTCCACCTATAATGAATGAATGTAATTGATGTTCTTGATCAAAAACAACATCAATAATATGTCCTATAGCTAAATCACCAAGACATTTTACAGTCTTTTTTCTTATATCTGATATTGAGTGATATTTCAACAATTCAGTAAAACCCATTTTATAACACCTTAATTGATTTTCACTTTTCTTCGTATAAAATTTTCGCTTTTATGATACAATTTTAGATTAATTCTATTATTTAATTTGTAAATATAAGATGACAAAATGCTTTTATTTTATTAAATTTCCCAGAGACTATATCTCAAATCTGAGTTAATAATAAGAATAGAATTAATATAGGAGACTAGTCATTGGGTCTTTTACTTGAATTTGAAGGAAAAAAAGTTTTCCAAAAAGCAGGCATACCATTACTACCAGGAAAAGTTGCTAGAAACTTAAATGAGGCAATAGATGTAGCTAAAGAATTAGGTTACCCTGTAGTTGTTAAAGGACAAATCCTTCATGGTGGTCGGGGGAAAGCTGGACTAATTAAAGTCGCGAAGGATGAAGAAGAATTAAAGGAAAAAACTCCAAAAATTCTTGCTGGAACAATTAAGGATATGAAAGTACAAAATGTATTAATTGAAAAGGCTGCAAAAATCACTAGTGAATTATACATAAGTACAATGTTTGATACGTATTCTCGTGAAATAATTTTCATCATGAGTACAGAAGGAGGAGTAGATATTGAAGCGGTAGCTGAAAAAACTCCTGAAAAAGTTCGAAAAGAACGTTTTGCAATTGATTTTGACTTTAAAACAAAAAATGCAGAAGACTTAGCTAAAAGCTTAGGTTTTCAGAGAGATGAATTAAATCAGCTAACAGATATTTTAGTGAAAATGTGGGTAGCAATGCATACAATGGATTTACAATTGGTAGAAATAAATCCATTAGCAATTTTAGACGATGGAAAAGTAATTGCTCTTGATTCTAAAGTAATCATTGACGATAATGCAATCTTTAGAAATCCTCTCTATCAAGAATTCATGAAAGATAGAATTCCTGATGACCCATTGGAAGATAAAGCTGCGAGCTTTGATGTAGCATTTGTACGTTTAGATGGAGATATAGGTATCATTGGAAATGGTGCTGGACTAGTAATGGGAACAGTTGATCTTATTGCTGAATTCGGAGGACGACCAGCTAATTTTTTGGATGTTGGTGGTGGAGCAAGCACTGAGAGAGTTCTAAATGCTCTTAGTATAGTTAAAGCTGTTGGCGAAGAAGGTGAACCAATTGATGTATTGCTTGTTAATATCTTTGGTGGCATTACAAGATGTGATGATGTAGCTAAAGCTGTCATTGAGGTTCGAGATAAACTTGGACTTGAAATGCCCTTTGTAGTACGGTTAGTAGGTACAAATCAAAAGGAAGGAGTAGCTATTCTAGATAAAGCTGGAATGAATGCTTTTACAGAGATGGAACCTGCTGTCAAAAGAGCAGTAGAAATTGCTAAATCAAAATAAGTAAAGGTGAAAAAAATGAAAATTCTAGTTGATAAAGATACTAAAGTACTTGTTCAAGGAATTACTGGAAATCAAGGAACATTTCATACAAAAGCAATGTTAGATTATGGAACAAAAGTAGTTGCTGGTGTAACTCCAAAAAGAGGTGGTCAAGAGGTACATGGTGTTCCTGTATTTAATACAATAAAAGAAGCCCAAGAAAAACATCAAATTGATGCTTCAGTAATTTTTGTTCCTGCAAAATTTACAGCTGGTGCAATTAATGAAGCTATTGATGCAAATATTCCTCTTATAGTCGTTATTACTGAACATGTGCCAGTTTGGGATGCTGCTCGAGCAGTTAAAAAAGCAATAGAAAAAGGAATTACTATAATTGGTCCTAATACTCCTGGATTAGTTTCAACTGATGGTTGTAAAATGGGAATTATGCCAAATTCTATTTTTAAACCTGGAAAAGTCGGAGTAATCGCAAGAAGTGGAACTTTATCATATGAAGTAATTTGGAACCTAACAAAGGAAGGTTTTGGTCAAACTACTTGTATTGGTATTGGTGGTGATCCAAGTCATGGGTTAGGTTTTGTTGAAGGTCTGGAGATGTTCGAAAAAGATCCTAATACTAAAGCAATTGTACTTATAGGTGAAATTGGAGGAACTGAAGAAGAACATGCTGCAGAATATATCAAAAATCATGTATCAAAACCTGTTGTAGCTTTTATCGGTGGTAGACAAGCTCCACCAGGAAAGAAAATGGGTCACGCTGGTGCTATTGTTTCTGGAGGTAAAGGAACCGCTGCATCAAAAATACAAGTTTTAGAAGAAGCCGGTGTTAAAGTAGCTCGACTTTTAAGTGATGTTCCAAAATTACTCGAAGGTAAGTTCTAATTTGGAAGATTTTCTTCCTCATTTTTATTTTTTATTTCATTTGAATGTTTTTTATTATTTTTAATTAGTAATATGATAGAATGAAAAGATTTTTTGATGATTAGTGCAAGTGTTAGAAATATGTATTAATCATGTTCTTGAAGAATAGATTTATCAATTGATTATGTTAATACATAAATAATAAACGGTAATACATTAGGAGAATAGAAATGGCTTCAGAATGGGTTATGTATATCAGTGTTGTAGCAATTGGTGTCCTAACAATTGCTGGTGTTACATTAAGTTTTAACGCAATCAATACTAATACCCTAGAAAATACAATTGAAATTGGTTTAACTGAAGTTGTTAACACAATTTCAGAAGAACTGAAAAATGTCCTTGAATTGGGTTTGCAAACAGATCCCCTTACTCGAGTTAATATTAACCGTTCATTAGACATTCCTTTGCAATTATCTGGTCATGAATACGAAGTTTATTTCAAAATTCTCGTAGGTGCTAAGCACTGGTTTATTGAAGCAAAAGATATTTCAAATACTGATATGGATGAAATATTGTTTGAAACTACAATCCCTTGGCAGGATGTCACTCTTACAAGTGTTGGTGGTATAGGTTTACCTGTTATCAGTAGCCTCTATGATCAACATTTTATTTGTTTCGTTCGTAATGAGGGAACAGAATCTTTTAGAATAATAGTTTGGTAATATAGATAGGTGTGCAGAAAAAATGACTGAAAAAACCCCACAAGATGAGGATCAATTCAAAGCTGTATCCTCAATAGACTCCGCTCCACTTCTTGAGGAAACATATCCACTAATTCCTCCCTTCAGTTACTGTCTTATTCAAACAGACCCACTTTCCAATAGAACTCAATATATTGTAGTTGAAGTTCCATTAGAACAAAAAGAAGAAGAAAAATTCAGCATTATTAAACAAATTCTTATTGAAGAGCTAGATGTTGATTTCTCTTTATTGAAGGAAAAAGATCGTGCTGCAGAGTATCTTAGAAGAAAAGTTTTTGATATAATTAAAGATTATAATTTAAAAATAAAAGAAGAATCATTTGATAGAATTTTGTATTATGTTCAAAGAGATTTGTTAGGTTTTGGAAAAATTGAGCCTATGTTAAAAGATCATATGATTGAAGATATCTCTTGTGATGGTGTTGGTGTACCTATCTATGTTTGGCATAGAAAACATGAATCAATCCCAACTAATATCGTATTTGATGATGCCGAAGAATTGGATTCATTTGTTATAAAATTAGCTCAACGATCAGGTCGACATATTAGTGTAGCTAATCCAATTGTTGATGCTTCTCTAGCTGATGGAAGTCGTATTAATATTACGTATGGTAAAGAAGTTACTCAAAGAGGTTCAACATTCACTATTCGTAAATTTAGATCTGATCCTATGACCATTACAGATTTAATTATGTTAAATACAATGGATCCATTAATTGGAGCATTTTATTGGTTTGTAATAGAGAATAGACATTCAGTAATGATTTCAGGTGGTGTTGCATCTGGAAAAACCACATTATTGAATTGTATTTCAATGTTTATTTTACCAGATGCAAAAATAATCTCTATAGAAGACACTGCAGAAGTAAATCTTCCGCATGAAAACTGGATTCCTTCTGTTGCAAGATTAGGTTTTGGTGGAATAGAAAAAGATGGTCGTAAACGAGGAGAAATTTCCATGTTCGATCTATTAAAGGCTGCACTCCGACAGAGACCAGATTTCATTTTAGTAGGTGAAATCCGTGGAGAGGAAGCATATATGCTTTTCCAATCTATGGCGACAGGGCATCTTGGTTTAGCAACAATTCACGGTGATTCAGTTGAATCAGTGATACACAGACTTGAATCTGAACCAATGAATATTCCAAGAACCTTATTACGTTCACTAGATATTGTTTCAGTACAAGCAAAAGTAAGATTAGGTGGAAAATTCATGCGACGAACCGTTGAAGTAACTGAGATTGCTGGTGTTGATCCAGTAACAAATGAATTACTAACAAATCCAGTCTTCAAATGGAATCCTCGAGAAGATAATTTCACTTTCTTTGGTAGGTCCTATATAGTTGAACGTATTCGCGATCAATTAGGATGGACCGACAAAGAATGTTGGGAGGAAATAGAAAAAAGAAAAATAATCCTTCGATGGATGGTAAAGAAGAAAATCCGTCATTGGCAAGATGTAGCAACTATAATTCGAGAATATTATAGTAACCCACAAAAAACACTTGATAGAGCGACTAAAGGATTACAATAATCTTTTTTTCTCTTTACTGCTAATTTCTTTTTTTTAAAATCTATTATTATCTAGTAATGTATCAAGAACATTAAATTTTAAAAGGAATAGGAAATATAACTTACAAAGGAAGGTTAATCTATGAGCAAATCATACCGACGCGTTGCTTATGTTCGAATTGGTAAGTATATAGAAAGATGGCTTCCAAGATTTAGTGATTTAGGAAAAACCTTACGAAAAGCAGGTATGGAAGTTAGCTTACGTATGTATTTATCTACTGCAATATTAACTACACTAATTTCCATCTTTCTTGGATTTCCAATAGCACTTGGAATATTTTATCTCGTTAATAAAGAATTCAACAGTACTGTTTGGTTTGGTTCTGTTTTAATTGGTTTATTAGTTCCAATTGTTGTTATAATGGGATTTCTTGTATATCCAAGGTATGTTTCTAACAATCGCAAAAGAGCTCTTGAATCTTCTTTACCAACAGCATGTTCATTCTTAGCAGCAATGGCTTCTGCTGGTGTTGCACCTGATAAAGCATTTTTAGCATTAGCTAATGAAAATATTCAGCTTGAAATTTCTAAAGAAGCTGAGAATATAACTAGAAATATAGAAATTTTAGGTTATGATTTACTTACTGCATTAGAATATGCGGCTGAAAATTCACCATCGAAAGTCTATTCAGCATTTTTAGAAGGATTAGTTTCTGTTGTTACTTCTGGTGGTGATCTAACATCTTATCTTACAAATGAAACTAAGACTTTAATGAGAGAAAAAATCCGCGAGGAAAAAGAATTCATAGAAGGTCTTGGCGTTGTTGCCGAGCTTTTCTTAGTTGTTGGTGTAGTAGCACCAATCTTCTTTGTAATAATGTTAGCTGTTCTAGCTATTATGTCAACTGATTCTGGTAATACAGGTACAGTACTAATGACTTTACTAACATACGTTTTAATACCAATTGGAATGTCAGTAATTATAGTGCTTGTTGATGGAATGCAACCAGCTGATTAAAGAAGTTGTTAATCAATCTTCTTTTCTTTTATTGTATTTTTGAGAGAAAATTTTCTTTATTGACAATATGTCTCTCGTGTAATCCTTCTCCTATTTTATTTTCACCATGAAAAGCTTCTACTTCGAATGTTAGGTGTTTACCTTCTATTAGTTTTAATTTCACTTTAATTGTAACTTCTTCTCCTTTTTTTGTTGCACGTAAATGCCGAACATCTACTCGAGTTCCAACAGTAATCCAACCTTCAGGGAGATATTCTTGAGCTGCTAGCATTGCAGTTTGTTCCATCATTAAAATCATAGAAGGAGTTGAT
>JAEOUJ010000011.1 GCA_016839405.1 Candidatus Gerdarchaeota archaeon
AATTACTAAATCGGGCAATATTGGTTATTGTGGGAATGATTGTGATTATTGTGAGATGAAATTTGGAGCAATAGCTAGGAATGTTGATGAATTATTACAAAATTTAAGATTTTTAGGAATATATAATCAACTAAAAAACTTCAGCGAAGTTAATGAGATCTTTAATAAAGAAAATGAATTCTACATTTTTCTTAATGAATTAAAAGAAAATTTTGGAGAATGTTCAGGTTGTAGATCAAAAGGTTTGCCTTCCTGTGAAGTTCGTAAGTGTGCAATAAATAAAAAAATTAATCTCTGTCCAAATTGCAAATCATTTAATGCATGTGCTAAAATAAAATTCGAATCATGGCAATCTGAAATGTTTACTGATATTAAGCAAAAAAGTATATAACAAATGAAAAAGGAAAATAAAAAATATCATGTAAAGATATTTTTTGGAAGAACTGCTCGTACACCAGGTGTTACATCTACAAATTGACTAACTCGTATATCAACAACACAACTACACAATGCATAGGCTTCTTCTCTAGAAAGATTCTTTTCATTAATTAACCAATCTATCATATCTCGCAAGGCTATTTTAGCTGCTTCATCTGTTGTTTCTGCCCAAGCAGTAGTCATAAAGAAATCCTTATTTTCATATTGAGGACGTTTGATTTTCTTTTTCTTATTAACAACCAATTTGATTTTTACATCAGCATCAATTTCTACAGCTGTACCACAAACCTCACCATCTCCTTGTACAGCATGAACATCGCCAACACCAAATAAAGCGCCTTTAACAAAAATAGGAAGATAAACTGTTGTTCCCACTCTACAAGCTTTTGAATCCATATTTCCGCCATATTCCATTGGTATTAAAGTTCCATGTGACCCTTCTGGAGGAGCTACAATGATCGTTCCAGGAAAAGGATCGATTGGAATTTTTATTCTTTTAGAAAATTCTGCAAAACCATCTTTGATAGGAATAATCCTTGTCCAAGGTTCTAGATATTCAGGTGCTAAAAATCCAAAATTAGGAATAATACAACAAGCACCTTGTTCAGCTAATTTAATATCCAATATATGAACTTCAAGTGTATCTCCTGGTTCGGCACCTTCAATAAAAACTGGTCCTGTAGCAGGATTGATTTTCTCCATATCAAAATTAATAGGCAAATCGTTTGGTTTCTTTATTACCTGATTGAATGCATCTCTGCATTCAAAAATAACAGTATCACCAGAATTTATCTTTAATATTGGTTTATTATTTTTATCAGCTTTAAAAACAACATCTTTCATTGATACTCGATGGATTTTATTTTCACTCATTTTTATTCTCTCTAAAATATGTATAAACTAATGTTATCAATAGTCTACATAAATTTTGACCTAAAAAGAAAGAAAAGAAAAAAGAAAAATCAGTTAGATTTTTCATGAGAAGCGAGATAAGCTTGTTCACCAAGCTCGAAAGCTTTCTTATTGGCTTCGACAGTTTGTGGTGGAACCATATTTAGAACAGCATTTAGTAAAGTATCTCTTTTAATAGGCAATTCATTTGATGAAGCTAAACTTCCTAGCATGACGACATTGGTCATAACAGAAGAACCTGCTTCAATTGCTAATTTAGTTGCTTCTATATCAACAAGCTTTTGAGTCTTAGATAATCTTTCAATTATCTCTTCTACTTCTGGGTAATTTGATAAACCAAGATGAGCGTCAACACCAATGTAAGGTTGATTGTTGAGAATTACCTTAGCATTATCTTTGAGTAATTTCATTTGTCTTAAAGCTTCTAAAGGCTCAAAAGCTAAGAGAATATCACCACTACGTTGAGGGAGAATAACACCTTTAGCATCTGGTCCTATACGAAGATAAGAAACAACCGTTCCTCCTCTTATTGCTAAACCATGAGAAGCACCAATACGAACTTCAAAACCTTCCTTCATAGCAGCTTCTGCAATGATTTTAGTCGTAAGAATAACTCCGTTACCGCCAACACCACAAATAATTATATTCATTTTTGACTCACCACTTCTTTCTTTAAAGGAATATGTCTATGTTGAGGTATAGTAATAGCATTTTTTGGACAAACTTGCACACACAATCCACAACCATCACAATTAGATAAAATAACCAGATGAGGTTTCTCTTCAGCTGACCAACTAAATGCTGGGCAACCAAGCTGTTTCATACAAACTTTGCAACCATTGCATAAATTTATGTTAACAACAGCAGGTTGAACTTTTTCTTTCATAACTCTACGTTCTCTACCAGCTAAAACAGCACAAGTTCCTTTAGAAATGATCACTTTAGGACCTGGATTATCAATGGTTCTAATAATTGTATCAATTAGAAGTTCAGTATGAAATGATTCAATAACCCTAGCACTAGTTACACCCAAACCTTCAACAAGTGTCAAAAGATCTACTTTAGGTGCTTCTTCACCCATAAGTGTTCGACCTGTACCAGCATTGGGTTGGTGGCCAGTCATTCCAGTTATTGAGTTATCAAAAATTACTACTGTTATTTTTGATTTATGTTGCACCGCATTTAGCAATGATGAAATTCCTGAATGTAAGAATGTTCCATCACCTATTACTGCTAAAATTGGTTCTTTTACTCCTGATAAATACATTCCCGAAGCCATCGCTATTGATGCTCCCATGCATATGCATGTGTCAATACCAGCTAATGGTTCATATACTCCTTGATTATAACATCCTCGATCGCCAAGAATTACTCCCCCTCTTTTCATTTTCCGTATAGCTTTCTTAATTGAATAATATGAAGCTCTATGTGGACATCCTGCACATAATGCTGGAACTCTTTTTGTAAGCAATTCCTCTGCTTCTAGATATGGTTTAGGTATCTCTTCATTGTATTTTACATTAAACAATTTCTCTATTGCTGTTCCAACTATATCTGGATTTAATTCACCACTTCTAGGAATTACTCCATCATCTTTTCCTATTATTTTTATATCTATACCTTCCTTTTGCGCAAAAGCTCTTATTTGCAATTCTGTTACATTGTCACACTCTTCTATAACAAAAACTTGTTTCAATCCTTTGAAGTACTCTTTTAATAGCTTCTTTGGTAATGGATAGGTTGTTGCTAATTTCAATATTCTAGCATTAATTTTTGTTTTCTCTAGAACTTCTTCAATATATGGAAATGTTAATCCTGATGCTACGATTCCAAACTCAAGTGCTACTGGATTGTTTTTTGTAGTTTTTTCTCCATCAATTATATTAACTATTTTATTCCAAGGATTTTTTGAGTGAATTTCAGCTGCTCTGTCGATTTTTTCATGTAAAATTGGTTGCCTTGCTCTTGAGAAAGTTGATATCATAACATACCTTTTAGAATCTTTCTCGAAATGTCCATCCATAATTGGTTCTTTAATTTCTCCTAAAGTAACATCAAAATACGAATGACAAATTCTTGAGGTTATTCTAACAAAAACTGGTAATTGTAATTCTTCTGATAATTCAAATGCATATTTTGTCATATCTTTTGCTTCTTGCCCATCCATTGGTTCTAGGACAGGTATTTTTCCCAACATTCCATAGAATCTTGTATCTTCAGCGTTTTGAGAAGAATGTTGTTGTGGATCATCAGCTGTTACAACAACTAATCCTCCTGTCACTCCTGTTATAGCAATTACTAGTAATGGATCTGCAATTAGGTTTACTCCCAGCATTTTTGTAACCATTATAGATCGTACGCCAGCTAGTGCTGATCCAGCGGCTACTTCAAAAGCTACTGCTTCATTAACAGAATGTTCTGCATAGAATCCTAGCTCTGCTGCAACTGGCCCTAGAGTATCTAATATTTGTGTTGATGGGGTTCCTGGGAATGCTGTAGCTACACCTACTCCTGCTTCAATGCATCCTCTAGCAATTGCTTCATTACCAGTTAGTAATACTCTTTCTCCTGCTTTTTTCAACATATTTTTGTTTTGTTTCATTTTTGAAACCTCTAAATTAATTTGCCATTATTATTTTGTAACTGATATTACATAATCGTCTAGAATCATAGTCATAATCCCATAACTCTGTGATTCATAGTTTAATTTTATTTTAAAGTCATTTATTCTATCTTTACTTTTGTGAATTATTTTCTCAATATCTGCTAAATTCACTTTCTTTAACCCTCCCTTAAGTCCCAAACCTAATTTTTTAAACAAGGCTTCTTTTGATGAGAATAATAGAGTAATTGCTTCATCATTTGTTAATTTTAGTTTCTTTATAGATGTTTCTAATTTTTTCAATTCTTCTTGAGTAAATGATTCTTTTTGAAATGATGAATCTCTTTTTTCTATTAATTCTATGTCAGCACCATGCTCTTCATCGCTAATAGAAGCTATTGCCCAATCATTTGAGTGACTAATTGAGAGATTGTATTTATTATTGTTTAATTGCCCATATGGTTTTCCAGTTTTTACAGTAATAATATTAATTTCTTCTAATTTTACTGCTAATCCTTGTTCTGTTTTTTCTTTCAATGCAATAGCACATTTTGCAATCAAACGTCCTGCTAAGTGTTCCTTTTTGCGTTTTTCAATCATTTTTTCAGTAAATAATAAATCCCATTCATCTTTTGAGAAGAACTGTTTATAATAATCTAAATTATCATCAAGGGAATCTATTCTTAGTCTAAAAATTCGTGGTTTATCCCATGATGTTTTAATTTCTTCATAAGGAATGTTATTAGCTTTTTCAAATTTCTCTTCTAATTTCATGTAACCTTTCATTTCAAAATCCTTTATACTTATTATTGGATTTCCTTGAAGGTCAAAAATCTCTAAATCTAAAATAAATGTGTTTTCTTTTCTTTCTTTAAATTTCGAATAGATAATTACTTTTTCTTGTATGTCTATTTTTTTCTGTATTTCAATTAATCTTGTGGTAAATGGTAAAGCCATCATTTTATGTTGATCTAAAACATAAATCCCTGCTGCTTGAAACGCACTTTCACATTGTAAAGGAGAAGTTAAAAGATCTTTATCTTTGAAACCAGTATTTGAATCTAGTAGATTTTGTTTAATTGGATAATAGTTACTAATAGTTTCATCATTTTCAAATAAAGTAATCGAATCAATTACCTTGAAAGTTTCTCCATGGAATAATATTTTATAAATTGCTTCTCGTTGAATTTCTTTTTTAATTGGAATACCTTGTATAATGTCTTTTAATGATTTTTTAGATTTCTTGGTTATTTTATCTCCTAAGGCAATTGTCCCAATGAAATTCTCTTGTAATTTTTTAATACCTTTAACTTCCACTTCTGATGTAATTATAAATCTAATTCTATCAATATCTCCTCTTTCTATCACTTTTCCTTCAATTTTTACTTCTATTGGACCATCAACGCCAATTGGATTTTTGAATTCAACATCTTCAAAAGCCAAAATCTTTTTGTTTGGAATTAAAATGTTAGCTACTTCTGCAAACATCTCTAATCCCATTACACCAGGAACAACCATTTTACCAAAAATTTTATGATCTGGTAGGAATTTTTCTCTTTTACCATCAAAAACTCTTTTGACAATAATAAAATCATTTTTTTGTTCTAATACTTCATCAATTAGTGGTGAGATACTTTTTATTGAGGTAATTTTTAAATAATCAGTTGAATGTATCCCTTCTTCCCATTTCATTATTCCTTCTTTATCTAAAGGTCCTAAAGATCCTGAATAATACACCTCTTTTTCATAACCATTTGTTAGTTCATTAAAAGCTAAAGCTACTCCTTTGTCAATAGGAATAAATGTAACACCAGCTGCTGACAGTACAGTTTTGGTTGTACCTTTACTTGCCATACCTGTTTCAGCCCAAGCAGACCAACCTATTGTTTTTACAACACATTTTGGATGTATTTTTTTAATTGGTCCATGAATTTTATTTATGGTATCATTTGCAGCACTATAATCAGTTTGACCTCTATTACCAAAACGACCTGAAACAGATGAGAAAGTTAGGAAGAATTCTATAGGATTGTTTTTTGTTGCTGTCAAAAGATTAAATGCTCCTTTAACTTTTACATCATAAATAAGGTTAAATTCTTCTTGAGATTTTTCTGTAATTAATTTAGATCTATCAATTCCAGCTCCATGGATAATTCCTCTATATGGTCCATTTTCATCTACTATCTTTTTCAAACCATTAAAATTCAAAACATCAAGGTTAAAGTATTTGACTTTTGCATTACGGTTTTTAAGTTCTTGAACAATTCCCTGAGCTTGTTCTGATTTATCAAAATCAGCTATATCAATAATATGTAATTCTAATTTTGTTTTATTAGCTAGATCTTTAATTATTTCAGCTGTGATACCAGAACCTCCACCAGTTACAAGAACTTTCATTCCATCTTTTAATTTGAGAACACTAGGTTGTGCTGGTTCTTTTATTCTTAAAACTGGTGTGTATCTATTCTCACCATCCCAACCAACCTCTAAAGGTATTTTTTCTACTTGTAATTCTAACAAAAGTTGATTGAAGATTTTCTCTTTTGGTAACGATGAATCGGTATCAAATGTAATAAATTGGGAATTCAAATATTCTCGTGAGAGAGCTTTTGTAAATCCAGCTACCCCACCATGAGCAGGATTTATTGATTTATCTACACCAAATTTACCTCCCATTCCAGTTATTGAGATAAAGAATCCTCTATTTACGAGTTTTTTATCCAAAGCTCTTGCGACAACATAAAGACTTTTTACAGCTTTATCACAAGTTTTCTCTATAGAAGAGAGGTTTTCATTATTCTTTATGTCAAAAGCATAGAGATTGATTACTCCATCAACTGATGAATAATCAATTTTTTCATTTAATATATCACTAGGTTTAGCATAAATTGGTTCAATATCTAAAACACTGATTAAATCCTTTTCTTCTTTTTCAGATGTTATTACTAATGCTTTTTTGCCTTTGAGTAGATTTGTTTTTTGATCTTTTAAATCATCAAGTTTTTCAACTTCCAAAATCCATCTATTGATTCTATCTTTAAGCTCATCAACATTAACTTCTTTTCCAACTGCATCTTGTGTTATTATATCAACATCGGGTTTTGTCTGTTTTGCTACATAATTAATTAAATCAGTAATAGCAACAAAATCTGTTAAATTAACATTATCATCTCTTGGGAGGTTAAACTCATCTCGAGCCATAGCAAACATTTCGACTTGTTTAACTGTATCAATACCTAAATCAGCTTCTAATTCTGAATCTAGTTTTAACATATCTAGTGGATAACCTGTTTTATTAGCTACCAAGGCAAGTATTTTTTCACTTATATCTATCCAGTGTTTATCCTTAGTAACTTCTTTTGGTGCTTTAGATGTCTCTAATTGTGTTTTCATCTCATCAGGTTTTGTTTTTGTAACAATATAATCTATAATATCTTTTAATGTAACAAAATCAGTTAGATTAACATTATCGTCTCTTGGTAGCTTGAATTCATCCCTAGACAAAGCAAATAATTCAACTTGTTTAACAGTATCAATTCCTAGATCTGCTTCTAGCTCTGAATCAACTTCTAGCATATTTTTTGGATAACCTGTTTTTTTAGCAACAATATCAATTAATTGATCTTTAATTTCATTCCAATATGGTGAAGCTGTATCAGCTTGTTGAGATTCTTTTATTTCTTGTGGTTTTTCAATAGAAGGAGATTCATAAGATTTACCTGATATATCATTAATTGCTTTTAATGATTCTTCTGCAACGCCCTCTACTAATTTTGCTAAACTAGGAGCTAATCTATTTAAAATCTCAGCAAATTGAGGGTTTGCACCCGGTCCTGGTGCAATTAATACTTTATCTGATCCTTTAAAAGTACCAATTTGTTGTGGAGTAGCTATTGAGAGTTCTCTGGTTAATTGATCAAAAGCTTCTAAATGTTCTTTCGCATAAAATGATTCATCAGTTAAATCAGGAAATTCGACATTGAATCCTAATGCCCACAAACTACCTATTAATTCATTAAATGTAACAATTCCACCTTTCTTTGGATGGTTAGAAAGTATTGTAAAAACTGATCCATTTTTCACTTTATCTTCTAAAATATTATAAGCAAAGGAGGTTAGAGCTCTCTTTGGGCCCAATTCTATAAATACTCTACAGCCTTCCTCATAAGCTCTTTTTACTTCATCAATCCATTCAACAGAATGTGAAACTTGTTCTGAAAGTAAAAATAAAATTTCATCTTTAATTTTCTTATCTTTTCCTTTGGAAGGATAGAAATCCGCTGTTACATTAGATAATATAGGGATTTTTGGTTTGTTAATTGTTAATGTTTCAAGTGTTTTTCTTAAAGGTTCCTTTGCAGGTGCAACTACTTCTGTATGAAATGCATGTGAAACGGGAATATAAAAAGCATCAATGCCTTTCTCTTTGAATTTTTCAATTGCTTCTTCCATTGCTTTTGATTTACCAGCAATAACTGTTTGAACATTACAATTTTTATTAGCAGCAATTACATAACCATCAATCTTTGATAGGATTTCTTCAACAACTTCTACTCCAGCACTAACAGAAGCCATTTTACCTTGATCATCTAATTTAACATCTTTCATTTCGTTGCCACGAACAGATACTGCAAAGATAGCTTCCTTAAATGAAAGAATTCCTGCTGCGACAGCTGCTGCATATTCACCTAGAGAATGTCCCATTACGATATCTGGTTTAATTCCTAATTTTAACAACATTCTAAATAATGCTATATCAGCAGTTAGCATAGCTGGTTGGTTGTTTTCTGTTTGCATTAAAACTTCTTCAGCTTTTTTATACTCTGGAGAACCAAATTCAGCATTTACAAATATTATATCACTAAGTTTTTTGTTAGCAACTTCTTTCATTATTTCGTCTAATTCATCAAAAGTATCCTGAATAATCTTATATTTTGACCTAAGATCACCTAACATGTTTATGTATTGTGATCCTTGACCAGGAAACATTGCACAGGTTTTACCTTTATTAACTAGTTGATTATCACCAACGAAAATACCCTTTGCAGCTAATTTCATTAAAGCTTTAGGATCAAGTCCTACTTCTTTTAATAATTTTACTTGTTCTTCTAAATGTTCTGGATTATTAGCTACAATTGCTAATCTATATCTTCCTTTAAACGATGGTTTCTCCCATGCATCTCTTAATCTTTTGCCTTCACTGGTTAATGTTTTAACTTTTTTAACTAATTTATCAGCTTGATTTAGCATTTCAAATGGATCATCAGAACTAAAACAGAAAACTTCTCCTTCTAATTCACCTTTTTCATCCAAGTATTTAGTTACTAGTGATTTATCAACTATTGTTTGTTTATCTTGTATTGGTGAAATTGATTTTCTTCCCTTAGGAACCCCAATGTTAGCTTTCACATATTCGTTATAGATTCTCTCATCAAATTCCTCAAGAATCATATGAAAGTTTGTTCCACCAAAACCAAAAGATGAAATACCACATCTTCGAGGAATGTCTGGAGAAATTCTTTCCCATTTAATTGGTTTAGTAATGACATAGAAAGGACTATTCTCCCAATCACAATAAGGATTAGGTTCAGTGAAATTTATTTGTGGTGGTAGAGTTTTATGATGTATAGCCAATGCAGCTTTTATTATTCCTGCTACTCCTGCAGCAGCTTTTAAGTGTCCAATTTGTGATTTAATAGATGTTAAACCTATTGTTTTTTTAGGAAGACCATTGAAAATTTCTAATAAACCATTGAATTCTGCCACATCACCAACAGCTGTGGATGTTCCATGAGCTTCAATAAAACTAATTGTTGATGGTTCTACCCTTGCAGCTTCTAAAGCTCTTTGAATAGCTAAAGCTTGTCCTTTAGGATTTGGGGCTGTTATACTTTTTCCACGACCATCAGAACTAGCACCTATACCCCTTATTATTGCATAAATTTTGTTCTTTGCATTAACTGCATCTGTTAATCTTTTAAGAATAATTATACCACCACCTTCACCCATTAAGAACCCATTAGCTCCTTTACTAAATGGTTTCGAAACATCAGGTGTTAATGCACCTATTTTACAAAAGAGAGTGAAAATAGATGGTGACATTATGGAATCTAAACCACCAGAAATCATTACATCTGCTCTATTTAACACTAAAGAATCTGAAGCACTCATAATCGCTGCATGACTTGAAGCACAGGCAGCATCAGCTATATAATTTGGTCCTGTAGCTCCAAATATATTTGCTAATCTACCAGAACCAATATTACCTAATGAACCTGGCATTGTATCTTCATTTAATGGTTTAAGCTCTTGATCCATTTTTTCATGAGTTTCTTGAATTAATTTTTCTCTTTGTTCTTTAGAGATTTTAGCCCATATTTCTGTTCTTTCAAGAAAATCAATTTGTTTATTGTAATTAACTCTTAAATTTAAAATATCTCTTACATCTCCACCCATAACATTTGCAGTAACAACACCCATACGTGGATTATTAGTAGTATTCTTTTGAAATAATCCAGCATCAATTAGAGCTTCTTTTGTTGCAATTAATCCAAATTTTTGAAAATCATCCATTTGATCAGCAACTGCAGGAGGTATCTTAAATTCAAATGGATCAAAATTGAAGTCTCTAATAAAAGCTCCTTTTTTAGTATAAGTTGTATCAGGATGATTTTTATCAGGATGATAAAAGAATTTCCAATCCCACCTATCTTTTGGAACTTCTATACAAGCATCTACACCATCTAGAATTGCATTCCAGTAATTATCTACTCCAATTCCAATTGGAAATACTGCACCTATTCCAACTATAGCAATTGCATCATCATAATAATCAGCTGATATGCTTACCATTGCTTCCCTGATTACAGTTTCCTTTCCTTTTTGTCTAATTTCCTGTTTCACTAAATCCATTTCAGGCAACTCAATTAATCTATTTAATCTTTTTAAAGAATCAGTATGAAGAGAATAAATTGCTTTATTTTTATTAACAACAATCTTATGAGATTGTATTATTTTTTCATGTATTGAATTGATTGTTGTGTCTTTGTTATAAAGAGCTACTAATTGCCCCAAAAGATAATTCCCTTTTTCTTGTTGTATTTTTTTATCAACCGATTTAAATATTGGTTTGCTTTTATCATTTTTATATTCTTCATTGAATTCCAAACCTCTTGCAGAAATTCGTAAAGCACCAACAGTATCAGCTTCAAATTGTAATTTTCGATCTTTTAATGGCATCCCTTTCTCTAATCGATCAAATTCCCTATCAATTAACCAATCAACATAAGGAGTAGGTGCACTTCTAGCTCTAACATTTATTGTATCGCCAGTTATTCGAGTTTCTGATGTTTCTTTTGCAATTTTCTGATAGAGAGAAGCCAATGATTTTGTACTAATTATTTCTTTTGTAAAAAGATAAATAGATCCCATTTGTAAGCCACATTTTACATCATCTGATGCTACTCGTGCACACATAACCTCTACCATTGCAGCTGATAAATCATCATGAATACCTCCAGCAAACAAAATGGATAATTCACTCAACAATTTCCTATCTTTCACCTTATTTTCCAAAACATCTAAACATTGTTCCCAAAGAACAATACTACTTAAAGTTCCGATATGCCCACCTGATTCCATTCCTTCTAAAATGAATCTTCTAATACCATTTTCAATACCGTTAATAAGAATCTGTGGTGAAGGTGAATGATAATAAGTAGCTATACTTGCTTTCTCTAGTCTTTGAACCATTGTAGCTGTTCCACCAGCTAATAAAGCAAATGGCGGTTTTAGCTCTTCAAGTAAAGCTAAATGTTTATCTCGAGCTTCAGCATTAGCTTCAATACCAATTAATCCACAACCAAAGGGAGCATCTTTCAATTGCTTTTTTGTATTTATAATTAAATCCCTAGAAATTTGCTCAGGTAAATTACCAAATGCCAACATTGGAAGTGCTCCAGCATTAGCAATTTCTAAAGCAAAATCAGTAGTATCAGTTATATTAGCCATAGGACCTTGCACAAAAGGATATTTGGTTTTATGATTTTTAGCTAGGGAGCTATTAGCAGTAAATATTTTTTGAGAAGTAGCTTTCTCAACTAAGTCTTTAATTTCGTCAAAAAACCAAATTAATGATTTTTGTAATGTTTTCTTTTCTTCAAACCATTTAGCAAAAACG
>JAEOUJ010000088.1 GCA_016839405.1 Candidatus Gerdarchaeota archaeon
ATAGCGATCCGGTACAGGAGTGTTTTTACCAATAGCAGGAATTTTTGTTACTTTACCAATTCTATTATATTCAAAACCATGAAATGGGCATTGAATCATATTATTGCTTAGAATTTTTCCTTTGCTTAAAGATGCACCCCTATGAGTGCATTTATCAAAAATACAACCAACGTCTCCATTTTTATCCCGCCAAAAAACTAGTTTTTCACTAAATCTTGTAATACCAAGTAATTTACCTTTTTTCAATTCTTTTGAACTTAAAACAACATACCATTGATTTCTAATCATAAAACCACGTAAAAAAACAAGATTATTACTTATTATTTAATTGAATGCTTTATTTTTATAATAAAAAACACCAAGTGGAAAAAAATAAAAATAGTTAATAGTAAGTTAACAAAATTTCCTACAATTTGGGATTAAATCAAATTGATTTTTCCCGCAATCGATTACTAACAATAGAAGCTGATACAACTATGAGTAAAAATAATTATGATTTAGTAATAGTTGGAGCTGGTTGTGCAGGTCCAGCAGCAGCAAAGAAAGCTGCTGAATTGGGGCTAAAAGTGTTACTTCTTGAGAAATCGCAAAAACCAGGAGATAAGAATGTTTCTGGAACTTGTTTGAATATGGCTGCTCTTGTAGATCCAGATCTACAATATCTTATGAAAGGTCCAATTGAACGAGAAATCTTTGAAATGACCTCCTATATGGTAACAAATGAACGAACTACAATGATACGTGAAACTCCAGGTGAAGGACTAATTCTACTCTCTATTCGAAGAGATGAGTTTGATGCTTGGCATACGGAATTAGCTAAAAAAGCAGGAGTAGAAGTAAAATTATCTACCACTGTGATGGATATCATAGAAGAAGATGGAAGAATAACTGGTGTAGTAACAGATACAGGAGACAAATATTATGGCAAAGTGATTATTGATGCCGCAGGAGTTAACTCTATAGTTGGACGAAAAGCTGGTTTAATTCCAAAAAGAAAAGGCACCAATATGATTCTTTATACAATCCTAAATGTATGGTTAGGTGAGGAAAAGGTAAATGAAAGATTCGGCAATTCAATTTACTATTTCTTAGCTCCAAATTGTCAATATAAGACATGGCCATGGATATTTCCTAAGAAAGAAGTTGTAACCATAGGTACTGGCGGATATATGGATGAAAACCTGTTCAAAGGAGATATAAAATCAATTAATGATTATATGCAAAACCTCATCGATCTACCGTTCATAAAAGAGAAACTTGAAGGTGGACATGTAGAAGCTTGGGGTTTACATCTCGAATATGATCAAGCCATTGAGAAACGAACAAGAGATGGATTAATATTAACAGGTGAAGCAGGTGGATTTGTCATACCATTCCTAGGTGAAGGCATGCCCGAAGCTTTTTTCACAGGCATTTACGCAGCAGAAGCAGCAAAGAAAGCAATTGATGAAAATAATTTCTCAGCTGAATTTCTAGAAGAACATTTTATGGAAAGATTCAATGAAAACGTATTCCTGCAATCATTCCGTTATGTAGCAGATTTTAATAAACAATCAATCCTTTCAATGCAAGATGAAGAAATAGCATCCATGATGCAGAATGTTGTTATTGGTGGTGGATTCATAAGTAATGCTATTCACACAAACTGGATGAAAGGGGCAGATGAAGATGATATGAGCCTTGTTCAAGAAGCTAAAGACTTCTATGAATTTATTCAACCTTACAGACAGGTAGGATCTGAATCTGTTGAAATTTACAAGAAAATGAGGGCTGAAAAATGAAAGTAGAAATGAAAGTTGATTACTATCCTGGTGATACTGGAGAATTCATTCGAGTAGATGAAGAGAAATGTACTGGTTGTGGTGATTGTGCGAAATTCTGCACAAGAAATGTTTGGGTAAAAGATGGAGAAATTTACATTCCTAAGAATCTAAATGATTGCGCTGAATGCGGTGCCTGCTGGAATATTTGTGATTTCGATGCAGTTATCTTTGAAGAGCCAAAAGGTGGCACTGGTGTAAGATTTGAATACGGTTAAAATAACAGGAGGACACAAAATTGGTTTCAGAAGAAGAAATTATTAAAGAGATTAAAAAAATTAAAACAAAAATGACAGATGAAAAAGTAGCTAAACACTTTAAAAACTGGAACAAGACTATGCAATATTATTTCCCAGATGTTGATGCTTATTTTCATTTAAAATTAGTTGATGGTCAACCAGGAGATGTAATAAAAGGTAAAGCAGAGAAACCTGAAATTAGTTATGAAATGACTACTGCTGATTTTTTCTCTCTAAATCGCGGGGAAATTTCTGGTTTGAAATTATATAATCAAAAACGATTGAAAATTAAAGCTTCAATGCCTGATATTTTGAAATTACAAAAATTGAATTAATATTCAATTTTTCTCTTTTTTTAATAAATATAATTCAATAAAATGCAAAAAATTCTTTAATAAATTTTACTTGAAAAAGGTAAAATAGAAACATTGGGAGTTTAAACATGCCCCGAAGACCAGATGGAGAATTAATAAAAACATCGAAATTCCGTGAACTAGAATTTCACATCATGCCTAAACGTAGCGACAGTATAGTTTTTTATGATACTGTAATCGATCTAACTAATCCTATTAAATTTCTAGAGAAATATAATAAAGGTCGTAAAGAAGAGGATAAGGTTACTTTGTTTCAACTTTACTTAACAGCAGGTGTTAGAGCAATAACATTTCGACCAAAAATAAATAGATTTATCGCTGGTCGACGTTTATGGCAAAGAAATCAAATCATTATTTCCTTTGTTGTTTTAAAGGAAAAAGAAAATGATGAAGGAGAAGAAGTTATCGCAGTCATTGAATTCGATCCTTTTGATACTTTAGATATTGTTCAAAAAAAGGTCTATAAACAAGTATATGAAGCTCGTTATGGTGAAAATACCCAAGAAAAATTAGTGAAATTGTTTGGGGCTTTACCTAGATTTGTGTTGAAATTTATTGCATGGTTTCTAAAATGGACTGATGAACACAATCTTCGATTATATAAAATCACTAAAGATTTTCCATTTTGGAGCACTGCTTTTGTTGCTCATTTGGGATCATTGGGTATAGATGCTGTTTATCATCATTTTTATGAGCTAGGAACTATTGGTTTATTTTTCACTCTCGGTAAAATGCAAAAAGCACCAATTGTAAATCAAGAAACAGGTGAAATTGAAATA
>JAEOUJ010000089.1 GCA_016839405.1 Candidatus Gerdarchaeota archaeon
ATCCAATATTATAACTACATCATCAATAATTTGACTCATTATTGTAACGCCTTGTGGTTCAATAAGAGCTACTTCTTCAAAAGTAATTGAATAATCCACACTATTTGCTTTTACCAATAATATTGAGTTGCTTGAAACAACAAGAACAAAAAACAATGTAAGAAATATTTTTTGTTTAATTGCGTTTGTCATATTTCTTCACCAATAAATAAATCACAATATTTACAAGAAGTTAATTAGATTTTAAGAATTACGTTAACTCTTATATATAAATAAAGTTAATGTTTATTTAATACTTTTAAAATATCACAAATAAATTTTATTAGGAAAATTGATTTATTTATGATGAAATATTATTCTATTGTTATGGAACGTAAATGGAAAATCGTTTTATCAATTTTCATTTCGATTGTGGTGATTTTTGGAGGCTTTATTGGTATAGCTAAGCTCTTGAATTATCTAAAATATCACAAACCTCCAGAAAATGAACTAGAAGCTGATCCACCAATACTAGAATTTATTTTTGATAATACTTCAATTATCTTCAGAATTTGTGGTTATGGTTATATTTTAAGCTCAGATTTTCACAATGGAATTGATTTTATGATTAATGTTTCAGCTGCAAATATTATTGCTCCTTGTAATATGACTGTTACAGAAAAAGTGCTGGTTTATTTAGAGGATGCTGATCATTGGGCTGTTAGGACTACTTATTCTATCAATAAGGATTACATGTTATTGGTCGGTTTTGAATCATTTGCACGAAATGAAACATATGGTAACTTACAACTTGATGCAATCTTGGTAGAAGTAAATCAGACTATAATACAAGGACAATTATTGGGGCAATTGCTTATGCATGAACCAAGTGCACACATTCATTTTGGATTATACAAGATATACGACACAGTTTGCCCTTATCAGTATTTTAGCCCAGAAGCAAAAGCAATTTTTGATTATCTTTGGGTAGCACTTAATTGTGATGGAATTCCTTGTAATGATACAACAAGCACTTCTTATTGTTTCATTTGAATTTTCCATGTTTATTCATTATTTGATATCTATTTTTTAGTCACAATTTGTGACCTCAACATGTGAATTTCCTTTATTAAAAGTGATTGTTATATTTTATTTAGCAAGGAAAAAAGAGGTAAAGATAATGACAAGTAGATATGATTATCAAATAAAGGGATCAAATAGAACTTTTGGCAATCGAGAATATGATAATCTAATAGTAAGAGGAAGTTATGTGAATGAAGGAGATATTACTGCCACTACTACTGAGATTTTTGGTAGTGCGTCAATTAATGGTAATTTAAATAGCAATTATCTCTTATTAAGAGGTTCAATGAGATTGAAAGGCGATTTAATTTGTCCTTTAATTGATATACCTGGTTCTGCAAATATTAATGGAAAATTAGTTACTAAGGATCTATATTTAAGAGGATCACTTCATGTTGGAGAGGATATAAAAGCTACAGAATTTGGTTTTAGAGGATCAACAAAAACAGATAAGCGAATCCTTATTGATAATAATCTCATAGGCAAAGGATCTATCAAATCAGATAAAGATATAATTGCTGAAAACATTGCTATAAAAGGTAGTCTTGGTTCATCAGAATCAATTAAAGTTGATAATGAAATTGTGATTGAAGGGAAAATTAAAACTAAAAATGTTGAAAGTGATTCGTTTTATTTATTATTATCCGGTGAAAGTGAAATACTTGAAAAATTAGAAGCTGAGGAAATCCGAATAGATTTAAGTGAAAAAACAAAAAAAAGGTCCTTCCTAAAAGTAAAAGAAATCATTTGCAAAAAATCATTAGAAATTGATTATGTAATAGCAGATAGAGTAAAATGTCCAAAAGCAAAAATTGGTCCTAATTGTAGAATTGGAGTTATTAAAAAATAACTTCTATTTTTATTTAATAAAAAATGATGAATTAAAGATTTAATTAATCTTTAATTCTTATAATAATTCCAAGCCTAACTTATTTTGATACCAAGTATATGATTTGTTTCAAAAACTTTGAAAGCATTTTTCTCTAGTTGTATCAATTGGTTGTTATCTGATTTTCTAATTATTGTTATAATATTCAATTTGAATTTAGCTTTATTGTTGATATTATTCAAAGCAAAATTAATTAGTTGATAGATAATTTTTTCATTATGGTTAGGATCAACAATTAGTTCAATATTATGACAATCTTCTTCTGATTTACCCATTTCAATAAATAAAATTCCAATAAGATTATTTTCATTATAAACTACCCATCTAGTAGCTTTTGAACCTACTATTAATTTGAATAGTAGTCTCATTAATCTCATCAGAAAAGTTTTTTGATATTTCATTTTGTTTACAGGAAGAAAATCTAGAACTGCTTGTGGTGTTGCTTTTTCCTCTAATTCATACATAGCTCTTCCTGTTTTTTTATTGTAAGTTCTTGGTTGAATAACATATCCTTTTGGCAAATCATAATCATAAGTTGGTTTCAATTGCTCTTTCTCTAGTTTTAATTTCATTCTTGTATCAAAGTGAATAAACCCTAGTTTCTCATACAAATTATATGCAGGATAATTTTCCTCTAAAACTTCTAAAACACATTTTTTAGCATTATTGCTTTTTGCATGCTCTAATGATTTTAGTATTAATTTCTTAGCTAATCCTTTTCTCCTATATTCATGGTTTGTTGCAACCATACCTATTTCCCAATAATTTCCGCTATATCCTATATTTACTGTTGAAATTATCTTTCCTTGTTCATTTTCATAAACAAACCCATCAAATACATGTCTGAAATTTTTTGAGAATAAGCCCATTATTTTAAAAAAGGGTATCATTCGTTTGTATTCATCCAAAAAACTTCTAATTGATATTCCTTTTGCTGATAATTCCTTTTCAAAGATTTGATCATAAAAAGGAACAAGCTCATCATAATCTTGCTTGATGTTTATTGGCCGCAATACAAATTTTTCTTTTTCAATTTTTTCTATTTGCTTAGATTCATTTTTTATCATTTTTTTCTCGTCCATAGTCTTATTATTTAATCATTAAAAAAATTTGATGATTAAATTGTAAGCAATCAGCTATTTAAATACTTTGATAATCCAAATAATTTAATGATTAAATTTATAAGCACGAATTAGGTTATTTTTCATAGAGTAAAATGAGGAGATTGCATGGACAAGAGAATCGAAAATTTAGAAGTGAAATATAAAGAGAAAAAAATTGACAAACAATTAGCAGCTCGTATTGAGGAAATTTATTCTATTGAAACCAGATATGCCATCATTATGGCTATTAATACCTTTGGTTCTTCAAACATCAAAAGATTAGCTGGGATTCTTGATAAAAATGAAGCAACGATTTACTACCACATAAAAGAACTAACAAAAAAACCAGAATTTTTACATATAGATAGTGAATTAACTAATTCACTTAAAGGTATATATTACAAATTAACAGATTTAGCACGAGAAAATTTTTGTGAAGAACCACATGAAAAAATCGAAGACATTTTTACAAAATTATTTGATGTAATGAAAGACAAAACAGATGAAGAAATTACTATGTTTTATTTTAACCTCCTGGCAAAAAATCCAGATTTAGATAATATGGGTCTAAGGGATAGAAAAAGATTAGCCTACAATCATATTCTTGAAAATTTTATGATTTCTAATTTGGAGTCTATTGCAGAAGCAGTTAAGAAAGGAGCTAAACCTATAAATGCTGATTATCCCATAGGAAGTATTTCAATCGATAGTATAGATATGAAAATATCTAAACCAAGACATCTTTTTGAAATTCTTAAAGTAATATCTGAAATGTATGGCCAATTATATCGATTGCAAGAAAAAATTACTAAAGAAATGAATGATAATTCTATTCCAGAAGAAAAACGTATTACTGTTCACTATCATACTGTAGGCGGAGAAATTGCAGAATTTAAATTTGAATAAAATAAGAAAAATAATTCTTTTAGATTTGACGCAATATATATTTTTACTCATTTTGTTTTAAACCAATTTTTATATTCTTTATAAAAAGCCAAATAAGAAAAATTAATAGAATCAAAGGTATTATTCCAGCTGATAAAATCAAACCTCCGAATACTGCTACTGGCATACCTACAATAATAAGTGATATTCCAAAATAGAACGTAACAACTACAACACCTAAAATTACTAAAATAAGTACTACATATAGTATTTTCTTATAATCCTTTTTAGTTCCTTTTTCTTCATCAGATTCTTTGTTTGTATTATTAGACAATTATAATCCTCCCATATTATTTATGAAAAAACATTCTAATTAATACCATATTTTATTTTTTTCTTTTTTTTATTATTACAAAAGTCATTATAGTAAATGTAGAAATAATTGAAATGTGGAAAATAGGATTAGGATTACTAAATAATCCAGTTTTACTTGTTTCATTATAATTTATAACTTCAAAATCAGTCCATGTATCGTCTAGAAAGACATCTGTTTCAAATGCTTCTCCTATATTTATTTCTTTTATTTTATTATCTTCCCAAATTACTTCACCATCTTTCATATGTGTAACTGTTAGATTGACAGGTCTAACAGCACTTGGAGAATGTGATGCATCTACTTTTATTGTTAAATAGGGATTATTGCCATTTTTAACAAATGATTGTATACTTGTCATTGGTATTTTTATCGTAGTTGTGCCAAATAACATATCATCAATGTATTCTGCACCTTCAATTCCTATTTCGAGACCCATACTACTATCAGGAATGTTTACATCTCCCCAACCAACGTGTAGTGGTTCTTGAGTTAAATCCTCATTTTTAAGAAATACATGTAAATCAATACTTGGATCAATTGGGCCTAGATTAATCTCATAAAATTCTGGTATAGGACCTGTATAGTAATCTTGTTGTGGAGGGTTTACTAGATAGATAAATTCATCCCAATAAGTTTCAACTGACACATCTAGATATTCATAGAAATTTGGATAAAGATATCCTTGGTAGTAATCAACAGTATTTGGGAAACAGATACTAAATCCATTCATATTTTGAAAATGTGGATATGGGATATTATCTTCAGCAACTATCAAATTTCCCGGTCCCTCTGCTAATTTTATTAATAATTCATTTGCTGCTGAACTAATTTGATCCTCATAGTAAAATATACTTGTATTTGATAATATTACTTCTACAAAATGTGTTAAATCAATCATCATAGAATTTGATTGGAATAAAACCGTATCATATATTAATTGATCTCTAATCTCTCCAAATAGAATTCGACCTCTTGTTATATTGTAAAGCAATTCATCATAAAGGCTCTCAGCAAAATTGCCAAATGCCTCCTTAAAACTAACCCCTACTATAGGGATATAATTAAATTTAGTTAAATCATAAAGAGCTTCTGTTCGCCATTGAACAGTGGGTTCCCAAACTAAATCTTCACATCTTATTGGATTTACAGCATAATCAAATCCAATTTGTGCCAATTCAAGAGGAGTCATTCCAGTATCTCTACTAAGTTCATATAAAATATCTTGTGGGTGATAATTGGTTATTTTAAGTAAAGCTGATTCACCTGCTACTGCATAATGGACTTTATCAGCTAATTGCCACATTAATTCAAAAGAACCACCCTTACAAACATCTAAGAATAATACATCCACACCTCCAGCATAATCTATAGCTTTTCCAACTTCTTCTAAGGTTAGACAATCACCAAATGAATAATTCCAATAAGGATGTATTCCATGAAAATCATAACAAATACCAGCATAACCAGCTCCATGATCATTTAGCTCTAATGCATAATTATTAGCAGGATAGTTTGTTTTGCAATAATTAATGAAATTCATTAACGTAACATAACTGCCCATATCTTTTGATATTGAAACTTCTAATTCGGTAACATTCCCAGCTTCAAACTTTAAAATTTTAGAGACACCAGAAGAAGTAGTTGAATCATAAGGATAATCTAATAACGCAATAACATTCAAATTGAATTCTGATCCAGGTAATAAAAAATACCAATCTAGGGTAATGATAAATCCTTCTACGATTTCAGATATCCAATTCCCTGTATTATCTGTTGTAGAAGTTATATTAGGATCATGTGTATCGCCGCAAAGATACATCATAAAAGTCCAATTTTTAATTGAATTTGTTGAAAATTCTTTATTTATTTCAATCTTTAACAAAGCATCTGAAAAAGGAGTAGTTATAAAAGCTGATGATAAAATTACAATTACAAAAAAAAGAATATTTTTTTGTCTCCTCATAAAATAATCCCTATTAAAAGATAATATCACACGAATTAAAGATTTTTCTAGCTCATTATTATTTACAAAATAAATTAATTTTATGAATAATTCATATTAATTAGATTTTACTTTGTGATTTTATGAAACGTGGGAATAAAATTATTCTTGGGATATTTATTTCAATTATAATCGCATTTGGATTCGTTATTGGTGGTGTTAAATTATGGGATATTTATCTGCAAAGAAAACCCCCAATTGCTCCTCCTCCATTAGATTTTTTATTTGATAATACTTCAGGAATTATTAGAATTAGTGGATATGGTTATGTTCCTTGGGGTGGTTGGCATAATGGTTTTGATTTTATTATTAATACATCTTCAATTATAATTGCTCCCTGTGATATGGAAGTTACTGAAGTTACTTTGGAGTATCTAGAAGGAGGTGGTCATTGGGCTGTAAAAACTACTTATGAGTTAAACAAGGATTATTTTCTTTTAATTGGTTTTGAATCCTGGGCATTAAATGAAACTTATGGTAATTATCAACTTGATGAAATAACTGTTGATGTTGGTCAGCTTATTAATAAAGGAGAAGTAATTGGTACTCTTCTCTATCATCGAATAGATGCTCACATTCATTATGCCTTATATGAAAAGGGCGATACTGTTTGCCCCTATCCATTCTTTAGCGAAGAAGCTAAAATTATTTTTGATATGCTTTGGTCGCTTTATGGAGTTAGCATTTTACCTTGTAATGAAACATTAATTTAATTACACCCACAATTACAATTCTTTAATTTCACAAAAACAGATGTTCAAAATAATAAAAAGTCTATTTGCTAATTATTTATTTTTACAATTGATTTTTATAAAAAGTTTTTAGGTAAAAAAATTCTTTTAATAATAAGAGGGTGTGCTTTCATTGAATTATTTAGCTAAAGTTTTTGTAAGAGATGTAAATTTTAATCCAGATGAATCTAACTATCTAAACAAGATAACAGAGCTAACTTATGAAATATTAGATTCCCTTGGTGGCAAAAATCTGTTAAAATCGTCTAAAGATGTTTATATTAAACCAAATGGAATAGATACTAAACCCTATGCTTATACCAGACCAGAAGTCATTGAAGCAACAATTAATTACTTTAAGGATAGTGGAGCCAATAAAATATATTTAATGGAAAATAGCACTCAAGCGAATTATACACGTATCGTATTTGATGTTCTGGGTTACAAGAAAATTTGTATAAGAACTGGTGCTAAACCG
>JAEOUJ010000090.1 GCA_016839405.1 Candidatus Gerdarchaeota archaeon
CCATCACGTGGACCCATTAATAAATCAATGTGAGCCATCTCTGGACGGTCTCCACCAAAGAATCCTTCACCAACTAATAGTTTGTTCTGAAGGATTGTTTCAGCTGTGACATCGACTTGACCAAATCGTTCTTCGATTTTTTCTGGTGCTTCTGGAATTGCAACAATTGGTTCAACTTTAATTTTACCAATACGTTCTAATTCTAACTGCAATTCTGATCTTAATTCATGGCTAATGCTACCACCAATCTCTAGTGGCAACCTTGGTTTTCGAACCTTAATACCCATTAAATTAAGAGCTATTTTGGTTCCAGCAGCGCCTGTTTTAACGATTATTCGTGTAATTTTGTGAATTTCCATTTCTGTTTTTCTTGCTTCTTCAAGTTTTCCTTGTTCTATCAATTTCTTTATTTTCATCCAGTAATCGCCTATAAAATTAGCAGAAGCGAGTATACACCCATCAACACCTGCTGCTAGGGCAGGTAAAACTATTTCATCCCAACCACATAGGATTTTGAAATCAGGTGCAACAGGTTTTACTCGTTCAAGTATTTCCATTAAATAAGCCATGTTTCCCCAAGAACATTTCATACCGACAATATTTTCATGTTCTACAGCCAAATCTTCAACTACCATTCTTGGTAAGATTACGTCTGTAAGAGCTGGAAGTTGATAAAGCATTATTGGCATGTCAACTTGATTAGCTATTTCAGAAAAATGCTGATATAATCCTCTTTGAGAAGGTTTCATATAATAAGGTGTTACAATTAAGGAAGCATCAGCTCCTACATCTTTAGCATGTTTAGTCATTTCAATTGTTCGTTTTGTTCCACTAGTACCAGTTCCTGCGATAACATCTACTTTATTATCAGCTTCATCTACTGCTATTTCTATTACTCTTTTCTGTTCTTCCCAGAATAGAGATGAAAACTCACCAGTAGATCCTGCAGGAACAATACCAGTTACACCTAAATCATCTATTACAAATCGAATAAGTTTTCGATAAGCTTCTTCATCAATTTCATCTTTTTTTGTAAAAGGAGTTACAAGCGCAGGGCTTACTCCTCCAGGAACAAATTTCTTTCCCAAACAAATTCATCTCCTTAATTCATTTTTTATGTAATTTTTGCGCAGCTTTGAATGTTAGCTTATTTTTGGTTAAACTTGCAGCTGTCACATTAAGAGCATGATGCTTGTCTAAATAATTTGTTAACATATGATCCCAATCTCCAGCTTCTATCACTTCCGCTTTATCACGGAAATAATCAAGAATATCTGATTGGTGTTCTCGTGTTTCTTCTATAGCCAGTTTTCCGCCTTCATGTTTAGCACTAACATTCTTTACACTCTTAGCTAAATCTATTAATTCCTCTGTTCTATCATATGGTTGACGAACAATACTCTTCCATGTTTCTGTTATGTGATGTTCAAATCGAACAATATCCTCAAATCCAAAATCCTTTCGAAACTCAGCAGTAATTTCCATTGTTTTGTTATTTACTGAATTAGATAAATTAAAACCAATTAATGGACTTGTACCATCTTCTCTACTAAAGAGTTTAGCTGTCATAAGTGTCCAAAAGCAAGAATATGGATTATCATTTCCCATAAAGACTGATATTTTGTATTCTATATCTATTCCTAGTTTGTATAACATATACCCAAGAATTACTGTTCCTGGATTAATATTTAAAGCTGATTGAATCCCATAGTTTGTGTAATAATATAAGAATTCATCAACCCATTTTAATGCATAATCATTTGGTTGACCAACGCCACCGAAATATCCTGTTATTGTTGCAGGTCCACCTAAGTGTATATTTACAGGTAAACCATCAGGTCCGGGAGCTGTTCCTTTTGTATCTAAAGTTTCTACACAAGAAGCACCTATAAGCTGCATCGCAGCTGTCATTGCAAGTAGATCACCATCTTCTTCTTGTTCTTTCATTTTACGAACACGTATAAATCTTCCAGGCATTAAATCTTGATTTTTAATTGCTTGTTTACTTTGAGCAACAAAAAATGGGAAATATTGACAAGCACTAATCTCAAGAGTCACAGCAAATGAGTCATCCCATTTAACCTCATCAGCAGCTTTACCTAAGATTTTTCGTCGATAATCTGCAATACTTATGAAAGCTTCTTTGTCTCGTTGTTCTACTAACCAAGTTAAATCTTTTACATAATCAGGATTTTTCTTTTCTAATCTGGTTAATAAATTATCAACTTTACGAGCCTCAATTGCTTTCTTATTGATTTCATCTACGCCACCATATTTTTCAATAATAGCTAAAAGATCATCTATTAATTGATTATCTTTTTTCTCTAAGAAATCATTAATAGCTTTAAGTCTATCATCTGGAATAAGTAATTTCTTTTTTAGATCAGTCAAGGTTTTCACCTAAAAAATACTTTAGTTTCATTTTATGGAATAAAACATAACCTAAAAAATTTTCTTCTAACCAATCAAAAAAGAGTTTATATTAATTATTATTCAACAACTTTTTCTGGACATTGTGGTATATAGTCTTTAAAATGGTCTTCCTTTAATTCATTTGCTTTCAAAAAACACATATCAACAATTTCTCTTTTACCTGTATGATAACTTTTTTCCACAGCATATGCTCGTAACCAGATATGATCATTTAATTTAGATAAAATTAGTTCTTCAATAAGTTTCTCTTTTAATTTTAAATTCTTATCAAATAGAAAGCCAATTTTTTGATTAATACCTCTAATTCCAAAAAAATAATTACTTGAAGTGGGTTGTTTCAATAAATCTTTTTTCATCTTTTCCTTAAAATCTTGAAATTCTTTTGCTTGCTGATCTGTCATAAAAACTTCATTTGGTGGAACATATATTGTTGTATATATTCTTGTATTCCAATTTTTACATATATTTTCTATATCATAGACTGCATTTTTCCTTTTCCAGTAAAAGAATGGTCTAGTTGTACCTCCATGTCTTCCATTGACTAAATAAGTTGTTTCCATCCATTTTGATCTTTGATAAATATGATCATGTCCATTAAAAACCATATCAACACCATATTTCCTAAATAATGGAGTTAAATATGATTGCGCTTTTTCATCATTTCCACTATTAAACCCTCTGCCCCAAAAACCTAAACTCATTATTGCTGAATGAAGAAAAACAAAGCAAAATTGAGGAATATTTTCTCCATTATTGACTTTTTCTCGCCAATTTTTTAGGTCTTGTTCTAACCATATCCACTGTTCTGAATTACAATCAATTTCATATTTACCCCAACCACTTCCATTACTATCAAGAAAAATGGCATGTATATTTCCCTGGTCAATTGAATACCAATGATCTGGCAAATTTCCAGAACTTGAATTTGGATTAGTAATAAAACGGTGCCAATAACGACAGTCTTCTTCAAATCCGCCAATCATATTCCCTCTCCCTCTACCTCCACAATAATAATCATGATTACCAATACATGTTAGCAATGGTACATGATTCCATAACACCGAGCATCTCTTAAATAAATCAATCCAGTATTCAGAATAAGAAGCATTTTCTGTAATATCACCTGTAGCTATTGATAAAGAATAACCTTCACCAAATGTGATTTCTTGCTCAGTTGATGCTATACCATTGAAAACCTTTGCTAATTCAAGATTTCCAGAAATTGATTTACTTTTCACTCTACCTCGCATAAATTTAGCTTTTCTTCCTCCATGCAAATCTGAACTAACTGTTATGAATAAAGGTTTGTTTGCTTCATCTAAATTAAATGATGTTCTAAAAGACATCATATTTGTAGAAGCAAATAGTCTTTTTGTTTTTTTATCATAGCATTCAATTCTATACCAATATTTGGAATTTGGTAACAAATTAGTAATTAGACCAATAAAAAGTGCTTGAGCTGAATTTTCTTCATCATCTTGTAAATTAGAAGAGTGTATTAAAGGAAATATTCCATGTAGAATTTTATCATTATTGAAAACTATTATTTTATTTTCAGCTATTTCTTCATTTTTATCATTTAGGAATTTATTAAGCTGATTCTCTTCTAAATAACCCCAATTAATTACAATTTTCACCAACATCTTACTATTAAAGGCATCTAATCTTTGCAAATAGATCATATCTGGAACAAAATCAATATCAATTTTTTTAATGTCAAAATCAGCAAATTTATCTGATGGATATTTTTTGATTATATCGGATTTTTCTATTGTTTGATAAATTAAAGGTGAAAGCTCTGGCTTACTAAATAATTTTCGTTTTGGTTCTTTTAATGGAATTCCTTTTCTGATAGCTTGAGCAATCATTTGAGGAGCTAAACCAGGTTTTAATGATTTAATTCTAAATTGTTTACTTTTTGATGAAGCTAAGAATTTTTCGCGTTTCTTTTTCTTTCTATACCTTTCTCTTTTGTTTTTTAAAAAATAATTTTCTAATTTTAAAGCATAATCTTTTGAAATTTGGTTAACTAAATTTAAAATTAAACTCTCATCTTCCTTGAAATTATTAGTAATATCAAGCATTTTTACCATTTTAATAATTGTAATGATAACTTAATTATATTTTGAAAAAAAAATGACTGATAAGTTAAATATAAAAAGAGAATTCTAATCATTCTCTTCTTTATCTTCTTCATGTATATGATAATAATAGCTATAGCCTTTGAATAAATCCCAGAATTTCGAATTATTTATGTCTACATAGAGTAAATTCTTGAATGTATCCATTGCATAATCATAATTTCTTAATGCAAGCTCATTAAATCCTTTATAATAAAGAACTACTGGATCATCTGGAGATAGATTAAATGCAAATAGGAAATATTCTTCAGCTCTTTGAAGATTTCCTAAATAATGATGACATATTGCTATAAAATAAGGAATATTGAAATTGCTTTCCTTTATTTCATCACTATTGAAATTCTCCATTATTCCATCAAAGATAATCAATGCTTTATCCCAATTATTATTCTCAAATTCCAATAAGCCTTGGTAATAAATACTTGGTAGAAATTTTTCATTCAAATTTGTTGCTTTTTTAAGATTCTTCAAAGCATCTTTTTTCTTATTTTGTAACATTTTTGTATAACCAATATAATAAAAACCGAAGTGACTTTTAGGATATTTTTTAGAGAAATCTTCAAAGCATTCTAGAGCTGATTCCAATTTATTTTCTTCTATGAAACTTATACCATCAAGTAAAAGTGTATCATCAACATCTCCCAAATCTTCCTTCGTAGGAGATTTAGTTTTAGGTATTATTGGTTTTGCTGTTGTTTTCTTTTTGCTTGGTTCAGTTGATTTAGTCGTTTTTTTGATTGTTTCTTTTTTAGTTGTTTTTGAATTCTTTTCAGTTTTCTTTGATTTTTTATCTTTAGACATAACTTTACACTCCAAGCAAAATTGTTGCTACTTGAATCTTTTAATTTTAACTAAACAATTTCTTTTAAACGAATAGTGTTTTTTATAATTAAACATTTTGAAAGAAAACTTAGTTAAATTCATATGTTTTTTATTTCTATTGATTACTAGGCATGATATAAATTAAATCAATATTTGACGTTCTAGATTGTTCTATAATAAATCTAGCAGCTTTTGCAATATCATCTGATGCAAGCATTTTTGATCTATCGACATCTTTACCATCAAACCAAGGTGTATTTACAGAACCAGGATTTATTGTTGCTGCTTTTACATTAGTTCCTTTCAATTCATCACGTAAGCACCAGACCATTGCTTGCACAGCATGTTTGGTTCCAGCGTATAATGAGGCTCTTGCACCTGTTTTTATTCCTAAATTTGATGAAATGACGATTATTTGTCCTGTGTTTCTTTTTTTCATATTTGGAAGGGTTTTTTTTATCCAAAGAAAAACTCCTTTAACATTCGTATCAAATTGTTGATCATATTGATCTTCAGTTAAATCTTCAAAATTGCCAAAAAAACCTATGCCAGCACTAGCTACTAACACATCAATTTTTCCTTCAAATGCTTGTTCAATAAATCCATATAAACGATCTATATCCTTTGAATTTCCAACATCACCGACTGCAAAATGAACTTCACACCCCATCTTGTCTATTTTTTCTGCAACAATTGTTAATCTTTCTGAATTTCTTGCTGTCAAAAAGAAATTATGTTTATCTTTAGACATTTCTAATGCTATTGCCTCTCCAATTCCACTTGAAGCGCCAGTAATAACAATATTTAATTTTTTCATTTCGATTCTAACCTAATCATTAATCCAATTATTTCCAAGATAAAGTATAGTTTCTACAGCTTTCTTCATTCCTTGGATGGGAATATATTCCTTTAAAGAGTGAAAAAGTATTCCACCAGCAAATAAATTAGGGGTTGGGATTCCTTTTGCACTTAATCTTGCTCCATCAGTTCCACCACGAATGAGAGTTTCTTTTACTTCTATTCCCGATTGCTGAATAGCAATTTTTGCTTTTTCAATTACTTCTGGAAATTCTTGTAAATAAACAAGCATATTTTCATATGAATGTTCAAATTTAATTTCAATTTTCAAACCAGGATATCTTTGTTCGAAGGCTTTTGCAAGATGTTCAATATATTTCATTCGCTTTTCATTATTCTTTTTATCAAAATCTCTTAAAATGAAAATTGATTTTGCATTTACACAATCACCAGAAAGATTGTATAAATGGTAAAAACCTTCACGTTTTTCTGTATGTTGAGGAGTTTCTGCCTCTGGAATTTGAGAAACAAATCTACAAGCTATTTCAATTGCATTAACCATGAGATTTTTTGCATAACCAGGATGAACACTAATTCCTTTAAAATGAATAGTAGCTTTCCATGCGTCAAAACACTCAATCTCCAATTCACCCATTTCACCCCCATCAAAAGTATAACAGAATTTTGGCAGATGATTCATATTTATTTTAGTAGTACCATGACCAATTTCCTCATCAGGAGTAAAACAAACTGTTATTGGCCCATGTTTTAGATTGGAGTGTTTTTGCCATGCAGCACAAGCTGTCATTATGGCTGCAATACCTGCCTTATCATCTGCGCCTAGTAATGTATCTCCAGATGATGTAATAATATCCATTCCAATGAATTTTTCCAATTCAGGGGAATCTTCCTTAGTTAGTATTAATTCAGAATTTTTTTGATATTTTATAGGTGATCCATCATAATTTTCATGTATAATTGGTTTAACACCTTTTCCACTTTCAGAAGGTGAAGTATCCATATGAGCTATCAAACCAATTGATTGAGATTTTTCAAATCCTTTTGATGCTGGTAAATTAGCATAAACATAGCAGAATTCATCTAATATTACATTATTTAACCCTAGGTTCTTTAGATCCTTTGCTAATTCCTTGGCTAAATCAAATTGTTTTTCTGTTGATGGAAAAGTCCCTGTATTTTCATTTGATTGTGTATCATATGTAACATATCTTAGAAAACGTTCTCTAACATCTTTTAATAAAAAATCATGAATTTCTTTACTTATTTCCAAAATAATAAACTCCTAATTTTTGTTGTAAGATAAATAATACTTTATATTTTTTATTTGTTTTAAAAATGTTAATCTAAAAAGGATTCCTTTATTATTATGTTATATTTTTTTAAGAACAAAATTAAAATGTAAAAGAAATTCAACTATTCATAGATGTTTAATAATTTGGAGGATTATTTTTGTCTACAGATTGGAAGAAAATAAATGAAGGCCGGAAAAATTCTGGCGTAGATCAGTATATAATAAAACTAGACCATATAGCATATCGTGTTTTAATGGGAGAACGTGAAAAACTTATGGGTGAATTGATGAATATTCTCCCTTATAGACTATTTAAAAGCTTCAAAGTAATCAAATCAAATGCTACTACTACTTGTATTAAGCTAGAAGAAACTTTACCTGTTATTGTAATTAGCGAAGGACTTACTGAAGATTCAATTGTTGAAAAATATTGTAAGAAATTTGGTAGTCGAGTTCATCATTTAGCTTATTTAGTAACAGATATTGAGAAGGTTGTTGAAATTCAAAAATCTCGAGGTGTTAAATTTACTACTGAAGAAATTATTGGCAGTGAAGAAGAAGGAATAAAGCAGATTTTTACTTTACCAACAGAAACATCCAATCATATAATTGAATACATACAGCGCTTTGGAGATTTTGATGGTTTCTTTACACCTTCAAATATTGCTGGTCTTATGAAATCAACTGAAAAATTGGGTGAAGCTTAGATCTTCAATCAAATAGATCTATATCTATTTGGTATTTTTTATTTTTATAAAAATAAAATATGAAAGTAAAATTAGTGGTCCAGCTTGGGGATCTGGACCAATGTAAACAAGATATGAACAAAGTTAAATCAAATAAATGACTTTTTTGTTGATGTTAGTGATAGCGATTTTTCTTGTGGAAGGATTTTGTATTGATTCAATGTTATTATTGTAATTATATTAAGTATTACTAGTCATTTAAATGTTAAAAATATATTGAACATTCTAATATTTAAAATTAATTTTAGCTGCAAAGTGTTAATTTAAAAAGGAATTTTTATTGTTGCACTTTTTTTAATGCCTTTTCAATTTCTTTTTGTTTTTTAGTGTAATCCTGTATTTTATCATTAATTGATTTATTTTGAATCGCGTCTAATATTTCTTCTTTACTCTTATAACCAAATTCTTCACCAATAGTGTTTAGAATTTTGGTGTAATGGATTTCCTCAAGACTTTTGTCAATTTTCAAATTCATTAGTTCTTTAATAATAGGTAAAGAACTAAGTAGCAAATTTTCATTTCTAGCTAAACCAGTTAATGCCTGTAATCTTAATTCATCGAATTTAAAAGACTTAATTATTGGTTTCTCGACTCTTTTGTCTTCGAACAATGTTAAAGAGTATACAACATTATCCAATATTTTTAGGTCTTTAATTTTCTTAAAAGCTGAAAGTAAAACATTTAATGCTTTACTACTTTTATTTTGACCTAATAATGAAATTGCTTTTTCTATAATTACCTGTTGTTCATATTTATCATTAATTATTTGGCTTAATGGCTTAATAATAGCGTCATCTTCAGGATAGATAGCTGCAAGGATTTCTAATCGCAAAGTATCCAAATCTTTTCTTTCAAGATGTTTTAATAAAACATGATTCACCATTTCTTCCCGATTGTAATCCTTCAATTCTTTTATCAAATCAATTTGCTTATCTACTTTCTTTTCCTTTTTCAATCTCAACATTAATTTCTTTGCTTCTTCACTCATTTGAAAGCCTTCTTATCCTTGCTAAATTTTATTAGTAGTTATAAAAATCTTAATTTCCTTTTACTAATTAAACAATTCTTTATAGGAAAAAAATAATATTTGAAGGAAATAAATTTTTGTTTAGGCATTATGCAATAAAGTAAAACTTCTATTTGTGATTTAATTAGTTACTATTGATGCAGAGGATATTGTTTCACACAGAGGTATTCCACAACTTTATGTAAGTTTTTGAGCCCTTATACTCAAAACCTTCATATTAATTTATATTTTTGAAATTTATCTAATATGTATAATAATTGAATGTTTTTCCTCATAAATAAAATATCAATAGAAAATACTGTGAAAATAAAATGAAGTATTCTAATTCCATCATCAATTTAATTAAAGAAAGAGTTTCTAGAAGAGATTATTTACCATTAGAAATTGAAAAGTTAAAATTTAAGGAAATTCAAAGAATAATTAAAAA
>JAEOUJ010000091.1 GCA_016839405.1 Candidatus Gerdarchaeota archaeon
CCACACCGACTTCCCCATCTAGCGATTGTTTCACCATTTTTATTTATTTCAACTATCTCACATGCATTTGAGCAATCGGAACATTCGAAACCAGATGTTTTGAAAGTCATATCAGGAATTTCCCAACCAACAAATTTAGTTTTCCGTGGTCGTTTTTCCATCTCTTCTTTAGCTAAAATAGCTGCACCGATTGCACCCATTACATCAAAGTGTTTAGGAATAACTACCTCATGTCCAAGGTATTTTTCAAAAGCTTCTTTCATTCCTTCATTGGCAGCAACTCCCCCTTGAAACATTATCGGTGGGAGAATATCTTTTCCTTTACCAACATTATTGAGATAATTTCTTGCTAATGCTTCGCAGAGACCTTTTATAATGTCTTCTGAAGTATGTCCAAGTTGTTGTTTATGAATCATATCGCTTTCTGCAAATACAGTACAACGCCCAGCAATTGATACTGCATTATTTGATTTACATGCCAAACAACCAAATTGTTCAATTGGTATATCTAATCTTGTTGCCTGCATATCAAGGAAAGATCCTGTTCCAGCTGCACACACAGTATTCATTGCAAAATCTACAGCTACGCCATTTCTAATAATGATTATTTTTGAATCCTGACCACCAATTTCTATAATCGTTTGAATGTCTTGTCGATAATTTAGTGAGGCTAAAGTATGAGCAGTTATTTCATTACGAACAATGTCTGCTCCAACAATTATACCAGTTAATTCTCGAGCGCTACCAGTTGCTCCATTACCAGTAATTTCAATACCATTTGTTAATTTTTCTCTCATTAAAGCTATGCCTTTTTGAATAGATGATACTGGTTTTCCTTCTGTTCTTATATAAACTGATTCAATCAATTCATTATTTTCATCAATAATTGCTAAATTGGTACTAATAGACCCAACATCTACACCAAGGAAATATTTTCCATTTTTATTTAAACTATCTTTACTTGCCATTATCTTTGTTTCTCCTGCTTAATAAATCAATAAACGCTTCTAATCTAGTTTGAAATCCAGCTTCACCAGTGTGTTCATCAACTACTAATGATAAAACTGGCATATCATGCTCTCGACTTACTTGTGGAAAAATGCTTCTAGCAATAATTTCAGGCATACAAGTGAATGGATATAAATGAACTAAACCATCCCATCCTAGCTTTTTGTATAAAACAGCATCTCCAAGATTTTCTTGAGTTTCACCGCCTACTCTATAAGGAACATATTTTACTCCACAAGCATTTGCTTTTTGGAAATCCATCTTTTTGAATGGATTGTATCTTTCACCTAAATCGATAAATCTCCTAAGTGTTACAGGGGTTTTTGTTATGACACCTAATTCATTCAATCTTCTGTGGATATCCAAGTTTAATGCTGGTTCTAAAACAACATATATTTCTCCATTGACTATTACCTTCAAAGGTTTTGCTGTTTTATCAATATCTACACTATCTTCAAACATTTTTGGTATAGTTTTACGTAACTTTCTGATTTTACTCATTCTTTTAGTATCAACAATTAGATTAAATGCTTCATCAGCTATCCTTTCAGCATTTCCCTTTTCAAGTTCTAAAGCTCGATATTTATAGAGCATTTTATCTGTTAAATCAGTCAATCGATTTTTGATCCAAGCAATTTGAAAAGCACGAACTACTTGTAAAAGATTGCGCCCATCACTGATTCCTTTCATTATCTGTACTAATTGTTTTGGGCTTTCATAATCTAATTTAAACCAGCTACACTCATAGCCCAAATCTTCAAGAATGAATTTCTGAACTTGCCAATAGAATCTAAAACGGCAGTAACCATGTCCTCCGCCCATACCTAAATCAGTTGCACCACGATCCAAACTCTCTATGAAAGTTCCTAATGTCATTTTGAATGGTGTACAAACAAATTCAGGTGAATATCTAGCTCCTAGCTGAAAAGTTTTTTTACTTGGTTTATTTGGGATTACAAGATCATATCTTCCTAATTCATGAAGTAAAGATATGAAAACGTACTTAAGTGACCCGAAGTGTGGGAATGTAATAGGCAGTTTTTTCTTTCCTCCTTCTTAACATGTCAATAAAAGCTTCTATACGAGTTTTCATACCCGCTTCTGCAGTTAAATCATCAAAAACGAGTTGCAATAATTGTACCTCATGTTGTCTTCTTGCAAATCTTGAAGCTAATTCACCTGCTAATGAATCTGGTCCACAACTGAAGACCATTAAATGGATAATACCATCAACGCTTTCACTTTCAAAAAAATACATTATTGATCCTAAAATTTCTCGCTCAAATTCAAAATAAAGACGATTTTCTAATTTTGCTAATTGTTCATCAATTAACTCCCTTGGCATTTGTTCTGAAGTAATTAAATCTACACCATGTTGTTGGAGTTTCTTTTTGATATCTAGTGAACAATAACTATCGTTAATAACATAAGAGTGCCCAACAAGAGCAATTTTAAGTGGTTTTTCTCCTAGAATTTTATCCGGAGGAGCATTTAGTAGAATTTCTGAACGTTCCCATTTTTTGAGTTTTTCTATATCTATAACCAATTTCTTCTTATATTCTTTATCAGCTTTCAAAGCTTTTTTCATTGCTCTAATTATCCTTAATGGGTTTTTAGTAAAAACAAAACCTACTTTTAAAACTTCTCTGAAGAAATCCTTCTTTTTATGACCATATTTAGCTACATTATAATGTGGTGCAATAATTTTCGGCAAATCAGGATACATAGAACGTAAAACATCAGCTAATCCAATAAATTTTGGGCACCCCATATCTGTTTTATGTCTACTACCAAACCTTGGTATGAATAGACAATCTACTTTATCCTTAAGTTCTAATATATGTCCATGATAGATTTTTGTTGAATAACAATCTTCATCTGGTGCTGATTCTATTGCCATCTCTCTAATTTTCTTGTTAGTTTCTGGTGAAACAACTACTTCTGCACCAAGCTCTTGAAAAAAGACTTTCCACATTGTTTCAAATTTGTAATGTATAAGCGCTCTAGGCAAACCTACTCTCTTCGGTTTTCCCAAATGGGCGTCCTCCGTTTATTTAAGATTACAATAGTTAAGTAAAGTATGTTGATATATAGTTTTTGCATAAAATTCAAAAACTAATAACAGTTTTTTATTGGAAAAACATAAAAAGTAATTTCTAGTAATTTCTAAAAGGATAGTATACACATGGATAATAAAACAAATTCAAAAGATCAAATAATTGCCACTTTAATTAAAACTGGAGCATTACAATTCGGTGATTTTACACTTGCTTCTGGAACAAAATCAAAATATTATATTGATTTGCGTATTTTACCCAATTATCCACAAGAATTTGAAGTATTAGTCGATATTGCTTTAGATTACATTAGGCAAAACATAACTGATATTGAAGGGATAGTGGCTATTCCTCTAGCTGCTATGCCATTTGGAACTTTATTAGCTTATAAATTAAACAAACCCTTTTACATATTGAGAAAAGAACCCAAAGATCATGGACTCAAGAAAATGATTGAGGGTGAATTGAAAACTGGTCAGAAGATTCTTCTTGTTGATGATTTAATTTCAAGTGGTTTCAGTAAGGTTTTTGCTATAGACGCATTACGCAATGAAGGTGCGGAAGTAAAAAATCTCTTTGTTTTTATTGATAGAACCCCAGAAGGTCTTGCAGAATTCGAAAAAGAATATTCAATAAAAGTTCATTATCTATTAAATGCTAAAGATCTTTTAGCTCAAGTGAAAGAGTGAAATAAATGTCAAATAAATCAGCCGTAATTCTATTTAGTGGAGGATTAGATTCCACCATAAGTTTATGGTGGGCAAAAAACCAAACTTATAAACGAATTGATTGTATTACTTTTGAATATGGTTCTAAAGAAGAGGTTGTACTTAAACAAGTTGTTACTAAACTTGTAGAATATGCTGATATTGATAATCATGAATTTATTGTACTAGATTTTCTAGCTGATTATTCAAGAAGGATAAATAGTTCACTTTCAAAAGATAGTACAAAAGAATTGCCTAAAATTTCTTCTGATGATTTGGATGATCTTGAAGTTGGTTTAGCAAGTGCAAAATCTGTTTGGATTCCTGGACGAAATCTTGTTTTTTTAGCAATTGCATCAGCATATACTGAAACTGTGGGAAATGAAGTGGATATAATTACAGGATTTAATCTTGAGGAAGGAGCAACATTTCCAGATAACACACAAGAATTTATTGATGATTTTACTAAAACAGCTTCTCGTGGTATTTTACATGCAAAAATTACTGTAGTTAGTCCATTAGCGGGTTTAAATAAATCAGAAATTATTTCTTTTGGGAAGAAACTTAATGTACCTTTTGAATATAGTAATTCTTGTTATAATCCAAAAGGATTTGATGGTGAAAAAAGACCAATTCATTGTGGTCTATGTGAAAGCTGTCTTAGACGTAAACGTGGATTTAAAGAAAGTTCAATAAAAGACCCAACAATTTATAGTAAGAATAATAATTAAAGAATGATAAGAAAATATGAGGAATAGAGTTGACAACTAATACAGATGAAGCTTTTGAAGGCGTAGAGGAAAAAAATAAAGCTAAAAAAGCTAAAGGTTATTTAGCAGAAATTTTCAGCTCATTCCAAGGAGAAGGTGGCTCAGTTAGAGGATCCTGTTTTGGCAGACGACAAATTTTCATTCGATTTGCTGGTTGTGTTCTAACTTGCGAATGGTGTGATTCTGTAGAATCAAGAAACCCAAAATATCCTGAATGTAAGGTGGAAACAATTCCAGGATCCTGGATATTTGAAAAATACAAAAATCCTGTGGATGAAGAATTTGTTATTGAACAGGTTTTGAACCTTTCATCAAAAGATTTTCATTCAATTTCTTTAACAGGTGGCGAACCAACTTATCAAAAGGATTTCTTCTATAGAATAACTCAACGTCTTTATGATTTAGAAATACCGATTTTCCTTGAAACAAATGGTTATTTTCCAAATAGAATAGAAAAAGTCGCTCCTTTAGTGAGTTATGCTTGTGTTGACATTAAGGATCGTAGTGCTAAATGCATTAAAAATAGTGATTGGGAGAAATTAATTGAAAGTGAACTTGAATCAATTACTATTTTAAATAATCATCCTGTGAAGGTTTTTGCTAAATTAGTTGTAACTGAAGAGACTTCTTTAGAAGATGTTCGAATGTATGCAGATAAACTTCGGGAAATTGTTGTCCCAATTGTAGTTCAACCAGTAACCCCTGTTGGTAAAGTTAAACCTATTTCAGCTAAAAAATTATTCCAAATAACTGAAACAATAGCAGAAGTTTTACCAACTGACTTATATGGTTTATCAATTCAAAGTCACAAAATATTCTCTCTATTATAACAAAAATTAATATTAATGAAATTTTATGATAACTTTTATTAAAAACACATGCTTCTATTATGACTTAATTTATTTAAGAGGTAATATTATGTCAAAAGTATATTTTGGTTCAATACAACATGGTAAACCAGAAGTACAGGCTTCTTTGGCAGCAAAATTCGATGCTATTATTGAGAAACTTGATTTATCAAGCATAGAAAAGAAAGATAAGGTTGCAATAAAAATGCATCTTGGCTTTAGAGATGGTTTTCAAACAATACCAGTTTTTTTTGTTAGAAGACTAGTTCAAGCAATAAAGAAAACAGGTGGTTATCCATTTATTACTGATAATCCAACTGCTGTTTATAATGCAGTAAATAGAGGTTATACAGAAGAAACTTGTGGGTGTCCCATTATCCCTGTGGCTGGTATTAAAGATCAATATGTTTATCCAAAAGAAGTTAACTTTAAGGGCGTTGATTCAATTGATATGGCTGGAGTACTTCATGATGCTGATGTTTTAGTAAATTTTGCACATGCTAAAGGTCATGGACTTTGTGGTTTTGGTGGTGTAATAAAGAATCTTGCACTCGGTGGATTTGCAGCTAAAACTCGTTGGAATAAAATTCATAGTGTAGTTCATTATGATAAATATTGGGATCCAGAAAAATGTACACCAGAACATGCGAAAAAACTTGTTAATTCCTGTCCTTATAAATGCATTAATTATGATGAAAAGAAACATGAATTGAAAATTGGTTTTTATAATTGCAATCAATGTATGGAATGCATAAAAGCTGATGAAGGTGTTGGTTGTCTACAAATTAAACAAGAAAATTTAGATGCTTTTCAAGAATTTATGGCAATTTGTGCGAAAAATGTTCTTGATACATTTGACAAAAAGAAAATATTTAACATAAGCATAGCTTTACAAATAACTGCTTTTTGTGATTGCATGGGTATGCCCCAACCAATAGTCGTTAATGAGATTGGTGTTCTTGGCAGTAAAGATACAGTAGCTATTGAACAAGCTACTTTGGATTTAATAAAGAAAGAAGGTATAATAGAAAGTGGGATTCCTCCATACTTAAAAAACATAAACCTAGATTCTGGTTTACATCCATTTCAAATTCTCCTAGGACCAATGAAAGATCCATATAAAGTAGTTGAATATGCTGAAAAATTAGGCATAGGAACTTCAAAATATGAATTATTAGAAATCTTATCACCAGAAGAAACAGCTAAAATTGATTATTCTAAACACAAATACGAAACAGAGCCTACATTCTTCTAATTGTTATTCATTTTTAAATGAATAACTACCTTTCTATTTTTTTAAATTTTGAATTTTTTCTACATATTTATCTGCATCAAATTTTCTTTTCAAACCATTAGCATTCATATAACGTACTTTACCAAAAATTGGCCTTTCCTTCCATGGTCTATCGTGCTTACCAAAACACCAAGCAACACCAGTAAATCCATTTGGATCTCGACCATCTAATTCGTATTTATTATTTAAGTAAATAGCAATTTCATGTGCTTGTTTAGGTGTCTCTGTCCATTCTAGTATTTTCTTTCCCCAATACATTCGCATATAATTATGCATTTTACCTGTTATTACCATTTCTTTTTGCGCTGCATTCCAATAGGGATCATGTGTTTTTGCTAATTCAAATTCTTTCAATTTGTAAACATACTCTCTTTTATCTTTTGTATGTTCATCCAATGTTTCCTTAGCCCAATTTGGTAGATTTAACATCTCATATTTCTCATAACCTGTATTGTAAAATACAAAATTAATTGCAAGCTCTCTTCTTACAATTAGTTGTTCTAGAAAGTCATCCTTTGCTTTATTATTAATATTAGAAATGGTTATTGCTATTTGTAAAGGAGATATTTGACCAAAATGAAGATAGGGACTTAGATTTGATTGATAATCATAAATTGGATTGTTTCTCATAATTTCATATTTGTCAAGTTTGTTTTTAATAAAATCATTTAGGTTATTTAATGCTTGATGTAATCCCCCTCTAAATTCAGCAACTTTCTTAACAGAATGATCTATTGATAAATCATTCAATGTTTTATCAATATCATGTAAATCTATGGATTCAAAATCGTAATCCAAAGAGTTTTCTTTAATTTTTCTTTTCTCAAGCATTATTAGATATTTAGCTAATTTCTTGTTTATTTTTGATCTAATTGTGTATGCAGCAAATTCTTCTTTATCAGAAGCATCCTCTACTGGGACAACAACGTTACTCTCAATTTGAATAAAAGAACAATCTAATTTTCCAGATAAATATCTTCGCCATTTCTTTTCAATATTCAAATAACCTCTATCAACAATAACTAAAGCTGCTTCTTTTGCTATTTCTAATGCTCCAATTTCTGGAGATTTTTTTTGGGCAATAAATTTGATGCCTCTTTTTAAAAGACTTAATTTAATATGCTGTAACCCCTCAAGTAAAAAATTATAGTGTCTTTCATTTGCTTCAGGAAAAGAATCTGTTAAACCATAAAAAACAATTAATGGTTTATTTATTTTATTTGATTTTTCTATTGCGTATTCTAATGCATGATTAAATTCTGTTCTATTTGATGATTGCATCCAATAAACAATGAAATTACCTTTCTTATTTAGTGGTAAATTATTTAATTTTTGAATTCTTTCTGGATGAATCATAAAAATCATCAATACTTTATTGTGTTTAATTTTCTATCATTTTTGCAACTAATATTAACAAAAGTTTAGAAAAAATAAATTTTCTCTCTAAAAAACCTTACAAAATCAACTGGAATTATTAAATCTCCTAAAGATTACTGTTATCTACAAAATAACATTTTATTAATTTCTTCTACACAGGAGAGGATTGATGAATGGAAGGAATACGAGAAACACAATCAAAAATAACTTTTCCAAAACTAAGGCGTTTTAATGG
>JAEOUJ010000092.1 GCA_016839405.1 Candidatus Gerdarchaeota archaeon
AATGAATTCTAAATCTTCGTCTACAGTAGTATTAACCCAAAGATGATATTCATCAACTACATGTTTATTCTGTAGTATAGATTTGAATAATGATTGCATTGATAGCTTTCTGCCAACAGGAGAACAAGCAATTATTTTTTTATCTTTATACATTAAACTAAATCTCCCACAAAATCACTACAAATAGCATAACAGTTTAAATTTTTAGCCTGAGTTATGTTTTTATAAATTAATTCTGGCATAACAACTATCGAATCAGGAGTATGTTTATGTCCAGGATAAGTCCAAATATAATTTTTACTAGTAAAAGTAAATTGATCATCTTGATGCCAAAAATAATTAAGGGTCGGGGGACTAAAGGAATTTGATGCTAAGTTAAATTGATATAATGATCCAATATCCTTACAATGAATCCATAGCTTATCGCTATATTTAATAAACCAATCCCAATCAATAATATATTGAGGATAATCATGACCAAGATAAAATTTACTTTCAGATGGATCATATCTCACATCAATTTCTACATCAAATCCTTTATCTATTGCAGATTCAATATATTCTAGTTTATTTTCTTCTAATGGATTAGGTCCATCAGTATTACCCCTGTGTGCAATTAGCTTCATTGATAATGCTCCAAGAAATAATTAAGATCTTCAGGTGTTCCAAGTCCCCACATTCTTTCAATTTGTTTCATACGAATTCTTTTACCATCTTGAATTGCTTCATTAAAAACAGGACAAACATAAAATTCATTATTAGTTCTAATATTCTTTTCAATCATTTGTTCTGCATATTTAACATAATCAGAACCTTTAGCCCAATAATAAATTCCTGTACTTGCATTAGTGCTAATAGGTTTTTTCTCTGCTACTTCAGAAACAAATCCATCTTGACCTAATTTGGCAAAAGACCACTTAGAATGACAATTATAGAAAGTCAATAGTCCACCATCAATTCCATCTGCACTAAATGCATACAAGCACTCATTACTGTTCCATTCAATAAATTGGTCAGAATTAGCGATTAAAAGGGGTTCATCTGTATTGATAAACTCCTTTGCTAACAGCGTAGTACATGCGGCTCCCTCTGTCAACCCATCGACCTGAACAATATTGCAATTCGGGGAAATTAAATTTAACAAATATTGAAGACTATATTTTTCATAATGTTCTTTTTGAACAATAAAAGTATAGTTAGCCTCGATATTAAGATTTTCGACAACTACCTGGATCATAGGTTTCCCATTTACTTCAATCAAAGGTTTAGGAAAAGTGTAACCTGCCTGAGCAAAACGACTTCCAGCACCAGCCATTGGAATGAGAACATTCATTTTTTCAGATCTCCATGGAATATAATTTACAGTCTGCTTTTCAAAAATTTCAAATACTTTATTAATTTTATTTTGAGTTAAATCATATCGATTTTCAATTGAAATTAAATTAGCTCCACTATCTATTGCACCCTGCCTACCTATATGGCTATCTTCAAAAATAACGGTATTTTTAGGAATTGCATTACAAGCAGTCATGCATTTCCAATACATTTCAGGGAAAGGCTTATTCCTTATAACATCTTCATTGCTAACATAATAGTCAATAAACTCAAGAATACCCAATTTAAGAAGAACTAATTTTACGGTATTTCGTATACTATTACTTGCAACTGCAACTTGAAAATTATGATCTTTTAGTTGACTAAAGTATGAAATTAATTCATAATCACAGTCTAATTTAGAAAATATCTCAAGAGTAGCTTTTTGCTTATCTTCCCATATTTTCTGATGTTTATCAACAGGAAGTCCCTTATTTTCAGTCAAAAGATTAAGTTTTCTTGAAGTAGGAAGTCCATCATATAAACTAAGATGATCTTCTTTTGAAATTACAAACTTAGGATCAACATTCTCTAAAGCTTTGTTTAAAGCCTCATAATGCATTTCTCTACTATCAATTAGAACCCCATCAAGATCAAAAATTACTAAGTTATTCATTTGAATTCTGGCCAATTATAGTACATAATTACTACATCTTTAATTATTTGTCAGTGTTATTTTGATTATAATCTTTAGTTCTACTAAAAGAATGCCTTGTATTTAACATATTAATATTAATTCCACAAGTTCTTTTTGAATGATATCCCAACAAAATTTCTGGGACTAAAAAAACACCAAGATTAAAATAATAAGCTGGAACATACAAAAAACAGTCTGAATATTTATCGATAACTTTTGATTCTCCTATAGCGATATGATCGATTATAGAATCACCATGATTTAAATGATCTCCAATATTTTCAAACCAAGAAATATTAAGTTGTTCTTTTTTTACTTCAGAAAAGTTTATTTCATCATAAAAAACAATATCTGGTCTAACTGAAACAACCAAATCATAATCATTTGAGTATTGTTTCCGTAGAGAATTTACCACCATAGAAGAATACAACATACTCAAAGTATTATAAGGTTTTGAATGAAATATTCCATCAGATAGTTTTTTATCTTTTTTAAAATTTTGATGAAGTGCTATCTCGTTAAACCTTATTGTATTGTATGGATTTATTTCCAGATTCTTAAAATCTTCTACTAAAATTGATTTTGGGTTTATTTGAGTTTTTACAAAATCAATTTCATCTGGATATTGGTTCCAGGTATGAACAAAAAAATCTACATGATAATCTTTAAATAATTTTTCTTTATGATTTTCAAATGTTTGAGAAATTGTTCGCAAAAATCCTCTATAACAAACTGCTATTTTCATTCGTGATATTGTGAATTATTTTTGGCTAAATGGACGATTTTAGGGTTAAAGTTACAATACTGAGAAAACACCTCAGGATAAGCATACTCTGGCCCAAATACTTTAACAATGTCTTTATGTTTTGCAAAGTAAGCATTTAAATGACTCTCATCATGCCACACTGCAATAATATTGTTGTCTAAGTCAATATTTACATTTCTCTCAAGTTCATCTATAAGATCAAATACTAAAGGAACTTTACCTCCCCAAAAACAGCCTTGAAAATAGGTTGAATAATCATCAGTAAAAGCTGTTGATTCAGGATTAATCTCAAAAGCTCCAGGAGGTTCATTATGAGGAGGCATCTTCATATAATCGCAAGGATGATGAACCCCAAATAAATTCATATTACTAAAAAATTCTTCTTCAGAAATTTTATCAACAACAAGAGTATCTGCATCCATAAAAACAATAGTATCAAATTCACTTAACTTTTTTCTGGCTTTGTTAATGATTTCAAAACGTTTTAACGTAATAAAAGGCCATTCTAAATGCTCTTGTTGATACAGTAAAACATTTTCTGGAGGATCAGATACTTCACCATCAGTAAAAACAAAATAAGTCTTGTTGGTATTTACTAAAAAATTTTCTTCACACTTTTCATAATAAAGCGGAAGAAAATTAACATATTTTGATGTACCAATAAAAATAATAGCAACTTCCATTAAATAATCTCCCATTCACTAGGAATCAAGTCTTTAGTATCTAGGTGAGAATTATTTGTCCCTTCAAACCATCCAGATGGAGCAATAACATGATCACTATTAGCCAACCATGCTCCCCACCAAGAAAAACTACTGTTGGCAATAATATGACCACAACATAACGCCATCAAACAAAGATCCATGTAATTGGATTGACCTTCAGAAACAACAAATCGATCATTATCAAAAAGTTTTTGTTCGTGAACCCATTTTGGATCATCCGTAAAAATTATTACATTTTGATCTAAACTA
>JAEOUJ010000093.1 GCA_016839405.1 Candidatus Gerdarchaeota archaeon
ACTGGTCCTAGTTCAATTAGCCAATCACATGCAGCAAGAATATTGGGATGATGTTCAACAACGATAACTGAATTTCCTTCATCAACCAATCTTTGGAGTATACCAATTAATCGTTCTATATCATCAAGATGTTGTCCAACAGTTGGTTCATCCATTATATACAATACATTCTCTTTTGTTTTCTTACATAATTCCTTTGCTATTTTCAAACGTTGAGCTTCTCCACCAGATAAGGTATAAGCTGGTTGTTGTAATACTAAATAACCTAATCCTACATCAATCGCTGCTTTTAGATATCTCTTTATTATTTCATTTTCATTCTTAAATAATGTATAAACTTCCTCTATAGTTAACCTGGTTAATTCAGGTAATGAATATCCTTTTACTTTCACATCCCATGCTTCTGAAGCATGACCAGTTCCTTTACAGATATCACATGTAGAATAAACAGTCGGTAAGAAACCCATATCCATTCCTAATCTCCCATCTCCCTTGCAGGCTGAGCATCTCTTTTTATAGTGTTTCTCTGTGATTCCTAATATATCAGCATCTGCAGTTTTAGTATATATACGAATCAAGTGATCCTTTAATCCAAAATATCTAAGAGGGCTATTGATTTTCCTTTTCGATTGATCTACTAATAATGCTTTATTTGGTGCTCCTATAATTGATTCATGTTCTCCTGCTTTCATTCGTTCTCTATGTAATGATGAAGTTATTTTCTTAGGAGCAATTGCTAATCCAAGCGTATCAATTATTAGAGAACTTTTTCCACTTCCTGAAACACCGCATACACCTAATAAAACTCCTAAAGGAATTTTCACTTCTTCACCTTTCAGATTATTTTCTTTAGCACCTTTAATTGTTAACCATTTTGTGGGTTTTTTTCTTATGTTTATGAGTAATTTTTGTTCACCATGTAAATAATTTCTAAAAGGATTAGTTTTCTTTTTACCTGATAACCATTGAGCAGTTACTGTGTTTGTTTTCATTATTTCATTTAATGTTCCTTGAGCTGTTATTTTACCTCCTTCTATACCAGACTTTGGCCCCAAATCAAGTATATGATTTGCTCCTTTTATGATTTCAGGATCATGTTCAACTACAATTACTGTGTTACCTTCATTTCGTAGCTCTTGAAGTACTTCCAATAAGTCATTAACTTCAGAAGGATGTAAACCTCTGGTTGGTTCATCTAGTAGTATTGTTAATGATGTTAAACCGCTTCCTAAAATGGAAGCTAATCTCATTCGTTCATATTCCCCGGCAGATAAATTATATGTTGGTCGATCACAGTTTAAATATCCCAATCCTACTTTTCTTAAATATTTAAGCTTTCTAATTATTTTCCGCCAATTTTCCTGTAATAATTCTACTCCAGCAAATTCTTCGGATTTAATTTGGGTTATAACTTTCTCTAATTCTTGTAAGGTCATTTGTCGTAGTTGATGTATGTTATATCCTTTCAATTTGAAAGTTAGATATTCTTCTCTTAATTTCTGTCCTTTACAAACTTCACAAACGTATTTATCACTATATGTTTCAAAAATGTCTCCAAAACTAAACCAAGTAAATCCTCCCCATGATTGATATATACCCCAAACTCGATGTTTAGTAGTATATTTTACAATACCTTCTCTTCTTCTCCCTTCTACTTCATAATCCCACTTTTCATCTGATCCAAATAGAAAAAGATTTTTTGCTTCTTCTGGCATTTCATTCCAAGGAGTTTTATAAGGATTAAAATTATATCTTCTACCCATTTCTTGTAATAAATAATATGCATGATTTAATGGTTTACAATAATAACCATATGGCCAAAAACCGGGCGAATACATAGCACCGTTACATATCGGTTTTTCTGGATGAATAATTAGCTTATCAACATTTGGTTTTCCCCAATATCCCAATCCTTTACATTTCGGACAACTTGAATTTAGACTCATTGGTGAGAGATAATTTGGTTGTATAAATTCTGCTGTTGTGTTACAATTAGAACAAATCCAATACTTTTCTCCTTTTCTCATTGCAGAACCACAATTTAAACAATCCTTGTCACCTATATATGTTATAAAATTAAATAGTTGGTCTAATATTTCAGTCGCTCTTCCAACATGATATCTAGGATCAATTCTCCAAACATTATATGAAGAACGTAAAAATGCCGTTACTCCAAGACCAGTTATAGAATCCACTGGTGCTTCAGGTCCTTCATTTGCACTTTGCCTTTCATATAAAGATAAACTCTCCAAAAATCTTCTTCTAGCTTCCAATTCTAAAACATCATTAACTAGACTTGATTTACCTGAACCAGAAACACCTGTTACAACAGTAAGAGATCCTTTTGGAATTTCTGTGCTTATACCTTTCAAATTGTTAGCTCTAGCCCCACGAATTGAAATTACATCTGAATGTTGATATATTTTCCTAGTGGTTAAAGTATGTGGGGTATATTTTTCTTCATTTAATAGAGCAATTCCAGTTAACGATTTTTTGCATTCTAATAGTTCTTCTACAGAGCCACAAAAAATTAATTTTCCACCTGAAGGTCCAGCACCTGGTCCTAAGTCAACCACCCAATCACAAGCTCTTATGATATCTGTATTGTGTTCTACAATGACAATTGTCGCTCCAACTCTGGCAAGCCTATCAAATACCATTAATAATCCAGATAAGTCTTTAGGGTGCAATCCTGTTGATGGCTCATCTAATACTATCAAGTTATTAGTGAGATTTTTCATTCCAAGATATTTAGCTAATTTTACCCTTTGAGCTTCACCTCCACTTAATGTTGGTGAAGGTTGCCCAAGGTGTAGATATCCAAGACCAATATCTACTAATGCATTAATTATCGGTTCTGCACTTTTCTTATTTTTTTCCGATAAATATTCGCTTTCTAGGATAAATGGTGCTGCTTCCTTAATACTTAATTCGTAAAAATCGCCAATTGAGAGTTCTATTCCATTGAAATTAACTTTGGTTTGAAGTATTTCATTTTTGAATCGTTTGCCACCACATAACTCACATGGAAGCCAAATTGGTGCAATATATGGTAATTTTACTTCTTCTGCACCAATGCCCTTGCAAGCTGGGCACTGACCTTCTTCGCGATTAAAAGTAAAATGAGATTTAGTATAGTCAGTTGCTTTAGCAAAAATATCTCTGATTATATCAGAGAGTTTAGTATAAGTAGCGGGATTAGAACGAGGATTTCTTCCAATGGGGCTTTGATCTACCAAGATTGGTTTAATATGTTTGCCCTCTATTTTTTCACAACCTTTCGGTTCCTTTTTCAACAAGGATGCTACTAAAACATCCTTTACAAGGGTGCTTTTACCAGAACCGGAAACTCCCGTTATAACAGAAATTCGTTCATAAGGAATTGGTATATCAATGTTTTTTAGATTGCGAAGGAATGCGTTTTTTATTAATAGGAAATCTTTAGGTTTAGGACGAATTTTAGGAATTATAACCTTTTCTTGAAAACTGAAGTATCGTCCAGTTGTAGTTTTCTGCAACCATAAATCCTTAGTTGTTCCATTAAAAATTACTTCTCCACCTTCTTTTCCAGCACCAGGTCCAATTTCTATTGCTTGATCTGCTACTGCTGCTGCTACTCTATCATGTTCAACATACACAACTGGTCCAGCAAGCTCTCTAAAAGCAGGTAAAAATTTCATTACATCATTAGGATGCTGACCTATTGTTGGCTCATCCAATATATGTAACATGTCCTCAAGCTCACTTGTTAGAATTATGGCTAACCTTACACGTTGAGCTTCGCCTCGAGACAATGTTGGTGAGGATCTATTAAGTGTTAAATAACCCAAACCAACTTTTTTTAATGCTTTAATTCGTTTTGTAATTTCTCTTTTTAATCGATCAGCAATTTTAGGCAAAAAAGCTTTCTTAAAATATTCGTCAATTTCATCAACAGATAATGTAAGCAATTCTGGCAATCTTTTTCCCTGCCATCGAACTGCTGCAGCTTCTGGATGTAAACCTGTTTTTTTACATATTTCACAACCTTTTCCTTTGCAATGTTCACAAGGCATATGGAAATATTTCGGTTCTAATTCTGTAAACCAATAACCACAATTTACGCAAGTTCTTGTTTTAGTTAAA
>JAEOUJ010000094.1 GCA_016839405.1 Candidatus Gerdarchaeota archaeon
TGGAGAGTAGAAGCTAATGATACGCATTTTGACTTTTCACCATGAATAAGGAATAATTTTTCTGGTCGAGGATTAGCTTTTCTTGCAAAATTTAATAATTCCTTACGATCGCTATGACCTGAAAAACCAATTACCGTATGAACTTCCATGTTAATTTGTAACATTCGCGCATGTCCTTTCTCCATAAGGGTTATTTCATTAACATTTTTCTGTACTTTTCGGCCAAGTGAACCTTCACCTTGGTAGGAAACAAAGATAATTGAATTCTTTGCCTCACCAGATAATTTCTCAAAATACTCAACTGATGGTCCACCTGTTAGCATACCACTTGTTGCCATTATAATACATGGATCACCTAAAACAATTTGATCGCGTTCATCTTTGCTCTCTACTTTATGGAAACACTCAGATAAGAAAGGATTTTGACCAATATGGAAAATACGTTCGCGTAATCTTCTGCTCAAATATTCTGGATGGCAAGTTGTTACTGCAGAAGCTTCTGAAATCATTCCATCAAGAAAGATTGGTACTTTTGGTATCAATTCTCGGTTCATTAAAGACTCAATAACAATTTGTAATTCCTGAGCACGACCTACAGCTAAAACAGGAATCAAAACTTTACCACCACGTTGCAAAGTGATGTTTATTATATCCCTAAGTTGATTTTCTGCTTCTTTATTTGTTGGCATGACATCTTGAGGATTACCATAGGTAGATTCCATAAATAGTGCTTCTAATCTTGGGAATTTTGATACAGCAGGATCTAGAAGATTTGTTTGTCTATATTTGAAATCTTGTGCTACAGCTAGATTATATAATCCATTACCTATATGTAAATGCACAATTGATGAACCTAAAATATGACCAGCATTATGAAGAGTTAATCTAATATCAGGTGAGATATCAGTAACTTCACCATAGCTTAATGGAATAGTATGTAAAACTAAATCACGAACATCTTTTGAACTATAAGGAAGGAGTTTTCCTTCTTTCTTAGCAACATCTAAATAATCAATTTGCAGGAGAGTCATTAAATTACTAGTTGCTTTTGTTGTATAAACGGGTCCTTCATAACCAAATTTAAACAAATAAGGAAGGAAACCACAATGATCAAGATGAGCATGAGTTATTACTACAGCATCAAGATTTTCAATTGAAAATTCTAATGCATCTAATCTTGGAAACATTTCTTTTGTTGAATTACGACCAACATTAACACCACAATCAATTAGTATACTACTTTCTGGAGTTCGTAAAAGTGTTGAACTTCTGCCTACTTCACGGTAGCCACCTAAAGCAGTTATTCTAACCCAATCAGTTGGAAATAGTTGTCTTCGATGAATTCTTCGACCAACTTTCCTCAAAATCTTCTTTCTTTCTTCACTGTTTTTAAATAAAATATCTCTAACAGTTTTTATAATTCGTGATTCTAAAGGTGGTGCTCTTGAAACATTTGGTCGCCATAATGTTTCAGAAGTTATTTTTCTGAGAGTAGCTCCATTTTTACCAATTACTAAACCTGGTTTAACAGCTTCAATTATAATTTCACCAATATTTGGATCAAATTGAACTGAAGAAAGTTCAGCTTCTTCAGGTACTAACTCTTCAACGATTCTTTTTGCAATTTTTTCATCTTTTCTTACTGATGGATCTGATCGAATTACAATTCTTTTACGCAAATCTTTGGCTAATGTTTTTACTAATTCACCATTATCAACCAAAATTTGTGGATTACGAGAATAAACAGCAACTTCAGGCCCTTCAAATTCAATTTCAGAAATATCTGCAGAGGGAGGTGTTTTTGATAGAATCTCTTTTTTTATTTCATTTAGTGTTTCTTCGCTAACTAACATAATAATGTACTCTCTTGACTTTTTTGTAAATGTCTATTTTTGTTTTGTTGTTTGATTTTTATAAGCGAGTTTTTTTGTTTTATCTCCAAGGAATGCCAATCAAAACGATTTTTAGGGGAAAATAATTCCCGATTATGTTTTGAAATTTAAATCTTGGAGTTTCGAAAATTTGTTTCAATTAAACGGTTTAATACTGGCTTAAATGCCAAAAAACTCCAATTTATTTTGAATTTATTTAAGTATTTAAAATTATTCTTTGGGAATATAATTAGAATTTTAATTATAAAAAGCACTATTTAAACCTAATTTCTTAATTTTTCCATGTTTTAAAAGCCTAATTATCCCTAGTATCGACAAAACAATACAAAAGCCAAATAATATCAATGGGAAATATATTCTCTCTATTATTATTAACCATAAATTTGAACCAAAAAATAGAATGGAAATAGCAATTAAGCCAAAGATTAATGATGTATTATTTTTAAAAATTTCAGATATAGAAATAATGAGTCCAATAATGATAAATGGAATAAAATAAGTAGTGTAAAATTTGAAAACACCTCTTGGTAAAAATAAATGACTAGTTATTAAATAAATCGTAATTAATTCCAAAAAACCACTTTTTGTTAATTTATTCTTAGAAGATCTCCAAAGAAAAATAATGGATATAACTGAAGCAATTAATGTCATTGATAGCATTGAATTTACACCAAAGGCTATGATATCAAGAAACCAACCTTTAAAGCCAATGGATTGTAATGCAACTGAAAATGGTATACATCTTGCACCTGGATCTTCTACAATAGTGCTTAAAGACAGATATTTTCCAGGTATAGCAATATGATAAATATAATATTTTGTTGAAATTGTTAACCAGGGCATTGATCCCCATAAGAATATAAAAATAAAGAAGAAGGCAATCATAAAACTTTCTCCAATAGCTCTCTTAATAGAAGTTCTATTCACCTTTTCCCCTAACATCATCATAAATAATGGATATGTTAGAAACAAAGCATTTTGTTTTGTCAAAGTAGCTATAGCCAACCAGAAAAAACACTGCCACCATTTATTATCTATTGCAAAATAAATAGCAAGCAAAGTAAGAAAAGTAACTGGTCCTGGATTTAAGAAATAAACACCATTATATAACAAATTAATTGGAGCTAAAGTCATTATTAAACCAGCAAAAAAGGATATTGATAATGCTTTAGTTCCTTTTACTATTTTTCTTAAAATTAGAAAAACTAAACAAGCGCAAGCAGCATCAGTTGTTATTAAAGGCATAGCTAACCATATAATGTGGATATTTGAACGATAGAAAATCGCTAAAAAATAAAGGAAAAATGGAGTATATGAATATAGATAGAGTGGAGAATCCCGAATAAATTCTTCTCCAACCCACATATAAGGATTCCAATCATCGTTATACCATGCTGTAACCCAAGATGAATAATAGTAGGAAAAGTCATTAAATCCAAAAACAAGGTAGCCTTGGGGATTTACTTCAACATCTCTTAACCAAACATTAGCAAAAGCTTCTCCAGTATAAAATTCTATACGAAAGTAATATGCTAATAATAAACGAACAAGTATACCAAATGCTAAGAGAAAAAGAATAATTGAAAAATTTAGAGAAAAATTATTCCAATTTATTTTATTGAATTTTTCGCGGAAATCTTTCGTGAAATTATTTGTTAGGGAACTATTAAGGAATTTCGTTAAACGGGAAGTAGTTGTTTGCTCTTCAGTCATTAAATAACCCCAACAATATAAAAGAAAAGAATAGAACAGCAATAAATATTTTCCAATGATTTAATTGCTAAACCAAATTAACTAAAAGACAAAAAGATATTAAAGGGATTAAAAAATTGTTCATAAAAAAGTACGTATTTTTCTGGTGAAATTCATGTCAAATAAACGTAAAATCGTTGAGTCTGTTCCTAATTATAGTGAAGGAACTGATGAAAATAAAGTTGAAGCGATTGTTAATGAAATTCGAAAAACTCCTAAAACTCGGATTGTTGATATTCAATATGATTCGGATTATAATAGAGCAGTAATTACTTTTGTTGGTGAACCAGAAGCTGTTTTAAAAGCAAATATTGCAGCCTCCAAAAAAGCACTTGAAGTTATAGATATGACTAAACATAAAGGACAACATCCTAGAATTGGAGCAACTGACGTTGTTCCTTTTGTACCAGCACAAAATGTTACTATGGAAGAATGTATTGAACTTTCTAAAAAATATGCTGAAGCAATGGCAGAATTAGGTGTTCCAATCTATTTATATGAAGAAGCGGCTATTAAACCTGAAAGACATGACATAGATAATATCCGAATTGGTGATTATGAAGGTTTAAAGAAAACAATAGAAACAAATCCTGATCATGCACCTGATTATGGTCCTAAAAAATTCCATAAAACTGGTGGAGCAACAATAACTGGTGCACGAATGCCATTAGTGTGTTTAAATATTAATTTGGGAACAAATGACCTAAAAATCGCTAAAAGTGTAGCTAGACGCATTCATTTAGCATCTGGTGGTTTAGTTAATATTAAAGCAATGGGAACTAAAATTGAAGGACAAGATTTTGTTCAAGTCGGTATTAGTAATATTAATTACAAAAAGACTCCAATGTATCGTCAATTAGAATTAGCTCGAATTGAAGCAGCTAGATTTGGAGTACCTATTGTTGGAACTGAATTGGTAGGACCAATTCCTCTTGAGTCCGTTCTTAATTCACTTGAATATTATCTTCAATTAGTCAATCCTAAACATCTTAAAGAAGAAAATCTCATAGAGTATTATTTTGATTTTTAATTAAAATTGCGAGTGAAAAAAAACTCGCATTTTTATTTATTTTTATTTGAATTATCAACAACAATCTTACCTTTCTTTATTACTTTTGAAACCAAATTAACTCCAAATTGATATGATAAAAAGAAGTAATTAGGTACATTAAATATCACTATATCTGCTTGTTTACCTACTTCTAAACTTCCTATTGTATTTTGTCTATCAATAGCACAAGCGGCATTAAGAGTAGCAGCTGTTAATGCTTCAGCAGGATCCATTTTCATATTATAGCATGACAATACTATAACCATTAGCATTGATTCAGTCCAACAGTTAGGATTTAAATCTGTAGCAATTGCTATAGGAATATCAAAATCAATCATTTTTCTTGCAGGAGCATAATCCTTTAACATTAAACAAAATGGTGTGCCAGGCAAGAGAGTAGCGATTACATTAGCTTTTGCCATTGCTTTTAATCCTTTGTCATTTGATTGAAGAAGATGCCCTGTTTGAACAGCTTTCAATTCTGCAGCCAAAGCAGCTCCATTTGTATCAACAATCTCATCTATATGGATAATCTTCTTTAAGCCAAATTTTTCAGCTGTTAACAAAATTTTGCGGGTTTGTTCAATAGAAAAAATACCTTTTTCACAAAAAACATCACAAAATTCAGCTAATTTCCTATCGGCTATTTTAGGTATCATTTCATTTACAATTAAATCTACATAATCATCAGTTCGACCTTTAAATTCCGGTGGGATAGCATGTGCTCCAAGAAATGTTGTAACAAGTTCTATAGGATGTTTTTTATCTAGTATTTTAGCTGCTTCTAATGATTTCAATTCATCCCTAACACTTAAACCATAACCAGATTTTGCTTCAACAGTTGTAGTACCATATTGAAGCATCGTGTCTAAAATTCGTTTCCCATTATCAACCAAATCTGTAATTGTAGCATTTCTTGTTTCCCGAACTGTTTTTAATATACCCCCACCAGCTTCAAGTATCTCAAGATAGGTTTTCCCTGCTAATTTCATTGCTAATTCATTCTCTCGAGAACCAGCAAATATTAAATGAACATGAGGATCAACAAATCCTGGTGTAATTAATTTTCCAGTGGCATTAATAACATTTGTTTTAGAACCTATTGTAATTGTTTTTTCTAATTCTTTTGTTTCACCAACGAATATTATTTTTCCATTTTTAATTGCCAAGGCACCATTGTTTATAATAGCAAGTTCTTTCATATTTTTACCAATACGTGGAACACCAAATTTAGAGTTTAAAGTAACTAACTGGTTTGCATTAAGTATAACAATATCAGGATAATTATTATTAGTTGCAGCCAATTTACACAAATCCACTAATTTTGAACTACTTAAGATTTAAGCTCTTTAAGAAAATTCCTTCAAATAACCAAAAAAATTTAACAACATTGAAAAAGCTAAAATAATCTATAGAAAAGAAATTGCTTGGAAAATTTACTTCATAGGAGTATTAAAGTTTGACAGACTTGAAAAAAGAAATTGATATTTATGGGCGACCTATGTATATGGATTTAAAACCTGATAAAAAATTAGGTGCGGATGAAAGTCCAGAATTGCTTCAATGCAAAACATGGGATGCGGAAGCGGCATTAAGGATGTTACTTAACAATTTACATCCAAATGTAGCAAGAAATTGGGAAGAATTAATCGTTTATGGAGGTTCAGGTCGGGCAGCTAGAAATTGGAAAGAATTTCATAAAATTGTCAGAGCTCTTAAAGAATTAGAACCAGATGAAACACTTTGTATTCAATCTGGTAAACCTGTTTATATAGCACCAACTCATACTGAAGCACCTCGAGTAATCATTGCTAATTCCAATCTGGTTGGCAATTGGGCTACCCAAGATTATTTTGATGAATTGGATCGTATGGGATTAATGATGTATGGTCAAATGACTGCTGGAAGTTGGATTTATATTGGTACTCAAGGAATTCTTCAAGGAACTTATGAAAGCTTTGCTGCTGCAGGAAAAATGGATTTTGGTGTCGATTCTTTAGCTGGCAAACTAATTTTAACAGCAGGTATGGGAGCAATGTCTGGAGCTCAACCAATGGCTGCTACATTAAATGATGCAGTAATTGTAGATGTAGAAGTTTTAGAATCAGAAATTGCTCGAAAGGTTGAAGAGAATTATTGTGATAAAATGACTAAAAGTATTGATCAAGCAATAGAATGGGCTTTAGAAGCTAAAAAGAATAAAGAGTCTCTTTCTATTGGGTTAGTAGGTAATGCAGCAGATATTCATCCAGAATTTGTGAAACGAAACATAATACCAGATATTGTAACAGATCAAACTTGTGCTCATGAAGTAAAGAAATATGTTCCAAGTGGATATAAGAAGAATTTTGTTGAATTACTTGAAAGTGGTGTTAAAATTGATGAAGGAGAATATGTCCGTGAATCTTTGAAATCAATGGCAACTCATGTAAAGGCAATGGTAGATATGCAAGAAAGAGGAGCGATTGTTTTTGATTATGGAAATGCAATAAGAAATCAAGTTGAACTAGCTTTAGATATGATTGAAGGAAGAGCACCACTTGCTACTGGTATGACTAAAGAAGATCTTGAAGATATGAAAAA
>JAEOUJ010000095.1 GCA_016839405.1 Candidatus Gerdarchaeota archaeon
AGACAAAGATTTGCTATTGCTGTTGCTCTTAGTAAAGATGCGGATATTTATTTAATTGATGAACCTGGAAATTTTCTTGATGTTAAGCAACGTTTGCGTTTAGCTAAATTATTTAATGAACTAGCAACTTTAGATAAGACAATTTTAGTAGTAGAACATGATATAGCAATTTTAGATTATTTAAGTGATCAGATACAAGCTCTTTGGGGAACACCTCATGCATTTGGAGTTGTTTCTGGAGTGAAAGGAGTCAAGAATGGAATTAATGCATATTTAACTGGAAGACTTAAAGAAGAAAATATTACCTTCCGAAGCAAGGCAATTTCATTTCTTCGAATTGTAAAAGAACGAAAATGGGATACAATACCAATTTATGTTAAATTTACTACTTTATGGAAATCATTTGATAGGTTTAAATTAAAGGTTTTACCTGGTGAAGTACATAAAGGAGAAACTGTTGTAATATTAGGTGAAAATGGTACTGGTAAAACAACTTTTCTTAAAATGTTGGCAGGTGTATTAAAACCTGATAGAGGTTCAGCAAATGTAATGGCACAAGTTTCATACAAACCACAATTTATTACTAGAGATTTTAAGGGAACAGTTAATGAATTTATTACTAATTATTCAGGAAGATATACTGGAGAACAATTACTTAAACAAACATTTTATCAACCTCTAGGAATTGAACATTTATTTGATAAATTAATCAAAGATTTAAGTGGTGGAGAATTACAAAGAGTATATATTGCTGCTTGTTTAACAAAAAGAGCTGATTTATATTTAATTGATGAACCAGCAGCTTTTTTGGATGTTGAAGAAAGAATAAAAGTAGCAAGAATAATTCGAAATGCTGCGAGTTTATACAATGCATCTGTGATGGCTATAGAACATGATATGCAATTAGCGGATATTTTAGGTGATAGGGTTATGCTATTTCTTGGAAATCCAGGAATTAAAGGACAAACTATAGGACCAATTGGAAAAAGAGAAGGTATGAATCAATTTTTGAAAACATTAGATATTACTTTCCGAAGAGATGAAGAAACTGGTCGAGCTCGAATAAATAAAAGCGGTAGTAGATTAGATAGAGAACAACGAGAAATTGGGGAATTTTTCTTTGACAGGAAATAGTGCAAAACCAACCGATACTTTTAAGTAAACATTATCAATGTTTTTTTAAGAGGATGACTATAATGATTAATTATTATCCCTATATATAGGGGTACAAATGATCATTAATTTTCCTATCTTTGTACCCTTTCTAGAACAAGTCTAGTCACCTCAAGTTTTGTGGCAGATTTGAGCTGGAAAACGAGGAGCTACAAAAAATGAAAATTGAAGAACGAATACGATTGATCACAAGAAATACTGAAGAAGTGGTCATGAAAGAGGAAATAGAACCTCTCTTCAAACGAAAGAAAAAACCTAATGCTTACATTGGTTTTGAATTGAGTGGTAGATTACATATTGGTAATGGTTTACTCTGTTCAATGAAAATGCATGACCTTGTTAATGCTGGAGTAAATATGACTATTTTTCTTGCAGATTGGCATAGCTGGGTAAATAATAAACTCGATGGTGATCTTGAAAAGATAAAGATTGCTGGAGAATATTTTAAACAGGGTTATATTGCTCTTGGTCTAACTGAAGATAAAGTAACATACAAATGGTCAAGTGATTTAGTAGGCGATTCAGATTATTGGGCTACATTGATTAAGGTAGCTAAAAGCACATCTTTGAATAGAGTTCTTCGAGCATTACCAATAATGGGTAGAACAATGGAAACTTCTGAAATAGAAAGTGCGTGGATATATTATCCTGCAATGCAAGCAGCGGATATATTCTTTATGGATATTGATATAGCTTATGGTGGTATGGATCAGAGAAAAGCTCATATGATAACTCGAGATTGCGCGAAAAATATTGGAAAACCAAAACCAATAGCTGTTCATACACCACTTATTACTGGTCTTACTGGAGCAGGTTCAAAAATGGATGATGATATAGATCCTGATTTGGCAATTATAGAAGCAAAAATGAGTAAATCAAAACCAGAAACTTGTATCTATATACATGATACTGAAGAAATTTTAAAGAAGAAAATGAAAACTGCTTATTGCCCAGCTAAAGTTATTGAAGGTAATCCTATAATTGAGATTTGTAAATATATAATATTTGCACGAGATATCTCTTCATTAGAAATAAAAAGACCAACAAAATTTGGTGGAGATTTAGAATACACTAATTATACAGATCTCGAAAAAGATTTCTTAGAAGGAAAACTTCATCCATTAGATTTGAAGAATGCTGTTGCAGTTGAACTCAGTAGAATCCTCGAACCAGTTCACAATTATTTTGAAAAGCATTCAGAAACTTTAGAAGCATTAGATGGTATGTTATCAAAAACGAAAAAAACTAGATAACATCCTTCACTTTTATATTTTGGAGCTAAGTTAAATGGAAAAATGCCACTATTGTGATAATGAAGCAGTTGGAATATGTTCAAGATGTCAAAATCATGGTTGTAAAGACCATTTAACTTTATTACCAAATGAAGAAAGAACTGATATGTTTATTATTAAGGGAAAAACTCCTTTTAATTTTGCAGCCATTTGTAATGATTGTAGGAAAAAAGAACAACGTAAAAAAATGACTGTAGCAATTACTATTGTAATAATTGTAAGCATTATTGGGATAGCAATTCTCACTATGCGTTTAGCAGGTTTTTGGTTTTGGTAATTAAAAATCAACTATCCTTCTTTTCTTTGAGATATTTGCAAGAAATTTCCTTCGGGATCACAGAATGTAGCGATAAGAGTTGGTCCAACATCAATTATTTTTTCTTTACCATAGAATTCAATTCCTTTTGATTCAAGAATTTTTATTGCATCATAGATATTCTCAACTCTAAATGAAATGATAATTGGTTGTTGTTCTATTCGAGAATTACTTGAGCCTATAAAATCTAGTGCAAATCTTGTTACTGGTCTCTTCTCATTTAAATTGAATTCTTGCCAATTTTTGCCTGGTGTAGAATAACCTATCTTTAATCCGAGTTTTTCTTCATACCAATTAGCCATTAATTCAGGATTTTTGATATGAATAAATACAACATCAATTCCTAATATCATAGCTAATATTTAAAACTTAGTAATTTATAAAAATTAAGCGACATAATTTAATTGTGGTTTGGCAATGTTTGAATTTCGGAATTCTCATCGTTCAATGATTATAAGTCGTAATGGTATGGTTGCTTCAAGTCAACCTTTAGCTGTACAAGCTGGTATTGATATTTTGAAAATGGGTGGAAATGCAATAGATGCGGCAATTGCAGTTGCTAGTACACTTAATGTAGTTGAACCAATGAGCACAGGTATTGGGGGTGATGCATTTGCATTAATTTATAGTAAACAAGATGATAAAATTCATGCACTTAATGCAAGTGGTTGGACTTCCGAGAATCTTTCAATTGATTTTTTTGAAGAAAAAGGAATGGATGAGATTCCATCAACAGGTATATATTCAGTTAGTGTTCCTGGTGCTATTAGTGGTTTTGAAAAAGCTATAGAAAAAT
>JAEOUJ010000096.1 GCA_016839405.1 Candidatus Gerdarchaeota archaeon
ATAATCTCTCATGGCTAATTTGGATTATAACAGCAATTGTTTTTGGTTCGTCTGCAATTATTACAGCATTATTAATACCAAAAATAAATCCCGATGAAAAATCTAAAATCAATATAAATGATGTTTGGAAAATACCTAAAACTATTTGGCATTTGGGTGGAAGAAATTGGGTGTTTCTATTAATTATTGGAGTATTTTGGGCTTTTAGTTCTCATTTAGTTGAAACAAGCATAATAGATTATTTAGTAACGAGATTTAATGAGACAGAATCAAAAGCTTCTCTATCGACTAATATTTTGATGGGAGGATATATTGCTGTTCTTTTAATACCAATTTTAATAATAAGCAATAAAATTAGTGAAAAAAGGGTAAATAAAATAACAGTAATAATTTACTTTTCATTTTGTATTTTTCTAGCATTAATTCCTAATTTCAATTGGATTTACTTTATAGTATTATTTGGAGGTATAGGCAATATTCTATTGAGTACAATACAAATATCTTTACCAGCTGAGCAAGTACCAAAAGGTAAAGAAGCAAGCTTTCTTGGTGTTTTTTTTGTTTTTAGTACTATAGCTAAACCATTTGCCACATTTATTCAAGGTGTCTTATTAGAAAATAACGAAACCAATACATCTATCAAAATCTTTGGAGGGTATCCATGGATTTTCTTATTAGCAGGATTTGTGATGATATTAACACTAATTCCACTATCGTTTATCGGAGATATGAAAAACAAAAATATAGAGAATAAAGAAAAAGAAAGAATTTTTACTTTGTAGTAACGTGATGGCATTCTACAAAGTGAGTATCGGATATTTGAATCCTAGGTGGCTCCTCTTGTGTACAAATTGAAGTAGCAATTGGACATCTAGGATGGAAATTACAACCAGGTGGTGGAGCAACTGGAGATGGTGGATCGCCTTCAAGAAAGATACGTTCTGGTTTTACTGTAGGATCAGGAATTGGAATAGCAGAAATTAAAGCACGAGTATAAGGATGACGCATATCTTCAAATACTTCTTCAACAGAACCAACTTCAACCAATCGTCCAAGATACATTACACACACAATATCAGAAATCATTCTAATAACGGATAAATCGTGTGCAATAAAAATATAAGCTAGATTAAATTCTCTTTGAAGATTTCTTAACAACATTAAAACTGCTGCTCTTACAGAGACATCAAGAGATGAAACAGGTTCATCAAGAATAACAAATTGTGGATTGAGTGCAAGTGCTCTAGCAATACCAACACGTTGTTTTTGTCCTCCAGAGAATTCGTGTGGAAATCTGAATGCATGGTGAATCATTAAACCTACTTTTTCCATCAATTCAATAGTACGGATTTTTAATTCGTCACCAGATGCAATATTGTGAATTATTAAAGGTTCAGAAATAATATCATAAGCGGTCATTCTAGGATTTAAAGAAGCAGAAGGATCTTGAAATACAATTTGCATTTGCCTTCTCATTTCTCGCAGTTCCTTTTTTTCAAGAGTTGTCAAATCGACTATTTCATCATTCTCATTTCTGAAAAAGATGTGGCCTGAAGTTGGTTTTAATAAGTGCAATATAGTTCGAGCTGCAGTTGATTTACCGCAACCAGATTCACCAACAATTCCAACAGTTTCGCCTTTTCTGACATTAAAAGAAATACCATCAACTGCTTTTAACCAGATTGGAGTTCTATTGAAAATTAATCCTCCACCTGCTACTAGAAAATGTTTCTTTAAATTGCGGACTGCAACTAACAATTCTGGATCATCAGGGATATCAAATGATTCAGCTTCTACCTCAGCACTTGGTGGTTTATAAAGACCCAATCTTTGTTTCACACGGTCCCAGAATGAAAATTCACTCATTTTTATCACTTTTTTACTTAAACTATTCCTATATACTTGTGCTTTATATGTTTAACTTTATATCACAAATAAGGATAAAAGACATCCTTTAAGTGTTAAACAAAAAAATGTTATAAAAATAGTTTATAATAATTGTGTTGATTGTGTATTTTCTTTATATTAAGAAAATTTGCTATAAGAAACAATTTCAATAACTTAAATAGAGATAAAAGCTTAATTTATTATTGAAAAAATAAAAGAAAATTATCAATAATTGAAAATAGTCAATTATTAATGTTTAAATTTGTGATTGTATTAGATAGTTATAGAGGAGAAATCGATCCCTTTGTCGCGAAATAATATTAATGATTTAGCAATCGCCCGAGAAGCACAATTGATGTTTACCTATACACAAGGATTCAAACCAATAGGTAACGAATTGAATAAGTGGAAAGGTTCAATCTTGGTTGAAACACCATCAGGTGAACAAACTATAGATGTGGAAATACTTGTTCCTTTAAAATATCCACAATATCCTCCACGTGTTCTTGTATTAAGTAAGAATATTCAACATCCAAATATTGAGAAAAATGGTAATGTTCTCTTACAAATCACTCATGATTGGAGACCAGATATTCATGTATATCAAGTTGTTCACTCTCTTCAAGATTTATTCAAAAAAGTTCCACCACAATTTACTGATGATGGTGGAGTTAAAATAGTGAAACAAAAAGCAAAAGTGCAAGAATCAAGTACAATAGGAACAGTTAATCAACAAAAAGTTATGAATGTAAATGAAAACATAACAGATCTTCAAGAGAAAATAAAACAACGAGATGAAGAACTAAGATCACTACGAACACAGCTTGTAAAGGATTCGAATGAAACTGTTACAACTGTTGAAGATATTGTTCTTCAAAAAGATAGACTTGAAAGTCAAGAATTACTTTTACAAGCCAAAGCTGTTGCTTTAGCGGACCTTCTAGTTACACTTGATGAGAAATTCAAAGATGGGGAAATTAGCCCAATTGATTTCGCTAAACTCTATAGAAAATACACTAAAGAGCTTTACATGGTTCATAAGGAATTAGAATTAAAATAAGAATGAGGTAGAAAAATGTCATATTCATCTAAAATGAAATCCCAACTAGAATTAGAAGCAGAATTATTCTCTTGTATAGCTACAATAGATAATTTAAGTCATAGTTTTGCTGATGGTATACTAGATCCAGGTATGTATAGAAGACAATTACGTTCACTAATTCGTGATGCTTTTAAAACAAGATTTCAACTTCAAAAGAAAGGTTTTGACCTTGATAGTTTTATTGAACGCGAGAAAATTGTTCAAAAATACCCATATGGAGCAGAAAAACTTCGATTCGCTGAAGGTGTAGCACCAATACCTATCGATGAGTCTGTAGAAACCTTTGCTATGCCTTTTAGTGATATGAAAATCTTACCAGCAAAAAGTGCTGATTTTGTAGCTGGTGCAATTGAATTGATTGATTTACTTAGGTTAGGTTCTGTAGCTAGAGTTGACTTAATAGTGCCAAATCTTGATGAAATGGCAGATATATTAATCAATTATCCAGGCTATGGTAAAGAATCCGATATAGTAAAAGAAATCAATAATTGGAAAGGAATGCTTGAAGCAAAACCACCAGATGAAGTACTTGAAGAAGGCTTAATAAAGCGATTAGAATTTGAAGCAGTAAGATGGCTAAATGGATTTAGAAGATCACTAAGAAATCCATAGAATTCCATCATTCTCCTTTTTATATCCAATAAAAATCAATTTAAAAAGAGGTATTAAAGTGCAAGGAAATCCAGTAGCTTATAAAAAGCTATATCGACATTTACAAGAATTACTAAATTATCTTGAAATTTCATTGGATTCCGATTTTGTCTTAGAAGAACTAAATGCAGCACTTTATGAATGTGAAATTATTTTTGGAAAAAGACATCAATTTGCCAATCAAATTAGAGGATTAATGAAGGATTTTTACAATAAATATATCGATAAAAAAGAGTTACCTCTTGAGTATAATGATGAGAAAAAATTGGAAAGAAAAATACATGAATGGTTAAAAAAGTACTATAAAAAAGAACCAATAAGAGGAGCCATTTCGAAACGTTAAATTTGTTAGTTAACCTAAAAACATATTGAGGAAAAACAAAATGGGTTTAAGAGATATAGAAAAGAAAATCAGAGTAAAATCAGCTTTCAAAACAAAAGAAGCAGAGATAATACTAAAAGATTTAGAGCAAATGCTAGAGAATATTCGTGAACTAAGAAGCCAATTAAAGAAATTTGAAAAGAAATGGAGTAAAGACATTTCAAAAGATGAAAGTTCATACAAAAAACTAGTGGAATTAAGACAAGAATTGGGATTACCTGATGAAGTGGGTGTTTATGAATTTAAGGAAAGCCCATCTTTTTGGGATCGAATAGGTGGTGGTGATTTCTTTGAACGATTGGGTGTGGAAATTCTTGAGAAAGCAAAAGAAGTTCAAGAATATACTGGTGGTCTTATGACACTAGGTGAAGTTGTTTTGCTAGTGAATAAAGAAAGACCAGGTAAAATCATTGCTTCTAAAGATGTTGTAACTGCAATTGAGAAATTAACAGAAGCTAAATTAATTCCAAAACCAAAAGAATTGTCTAGTGGAGTAATTTTAGTTGAATTTATACCAGCAAACCTTTCCGATGATCAAGAAGAAGTATTAGCATTATCAACTAGAAAAGGATGGATATCCTTAGAGGAATTGATGCTTAAAACCCGATGGTCTCAAGAGAGATGTGAACGTATACTTGAATCAATGCGTGATGCAGGTATAGCTCGAGTTGATGCTAGTTATGCTGAAGGAAAGAAATATTACTTCCCCGGTTTAGGTGGAAGATAATTTCCTTTTTTATTCTTAAAAAAATTTAATAGTAGTTTTGCTTTTCAATTACATAATAATTTTGGATTAGATATAAATTATATTATTCTGAATTTTCTATATCATCATTAATTTTTTCTATATCAGTGGATTCTTGATTTTTACCAATACCTTCTGAAGTAAATTCAATTGTTTTGGGTTTCTTTTCTTTCCTACGTTTCGTTTCTTTTGGTGATATCTCTACTTTCTCTTTAGATTCTTTTTCTTCATCCTCTATTTTCTTTTTAAATTCGGGCAATCCTTCCATAACATAAACGAAAATCACAAATCCTATAACTGCTGCAATAACCAAAGACCCAACTGCAATTTTCCATGTTTTCCAATAATTTGGTAATCTACCAGCTGCTTGCATTTCATCTAGCCAAGCAAATGAAGACATTTTTGGATCGCCTGTAGGAGTGAATAAACCAGCTGTAGCATGAACTTCCAAAAATGGACTAAAATAAGCACTTAGATAACCAGGAGGATAATCAAAGATAGAATACCAACAAACAAATTCTAGTTTATCATCATATAACTCAATGAAATTAAATAAATGTTTTACAAAACTTGCTTGATAATATTCAGAACTACCAGCACGGCTGTCAGAGATTGTATAAGTATTAGTTATTGCAATTTTTTTACTTGTTAAATTAGCAAATGAAGAATATCTCTCTAAAACTCCTGATTCATCTAATTGAGTTAAATAACCAAAATTATCAGTGAAAATTCTACTTGAAATAGCAAATATATCACAAGTATTGTTGAAAAGAGAAATTATTGCTTCAATATTAATCAGATCAATTGGTGGTTGGTATCTGAAAATTGTTAAAACTTTTGTATCAGAATAATTAGTTTTCACGAAATCATACATCTGTTCACATAAATCGATATAATCCATAAGCATTACAGTGTTGTTCATAGTTTCAGTTTCATAATCAAAATAAGTTTCAAAGAAACCATTAATCTCATTACCAAAACTAACATAATCTAATTCCATACCACCAATAAGTAAATTAGCAAATTTCTTTAAAGGTTCAACGACAGCGGTATCATTAAATCTAACAATTGCTTCTGAAGCATTAGTATAAGATTGAAAATTATAATCAATTGGTAATGCTGATGAATTACTACTGATAATACTAAGTGCTAATGATTTTGAAAACTCGGGATATCTATTAAGATATAATTGATCCCATTCCAAAATAGGTGTTAATGTCAAATTCAAGAAATCCCATCTATATTCACGATGTTCAATTTGGCACCCCATTTCTTTGGCTTTAGCATAACCCATATCAGTCATTTCTGAAGCACCAATCAGACCATTTATTGCTGTGAAACCAATTTTTACATCTTCTGCGTAACCTTGTGTTGAAGTAGGAAAGGTAGAGGATATTATGAGTGATGGTAGGAAAAGAGTGGAAAGGAAAATGATTAGTAAATATTTAGAATATTTCATTCAGTTATCACCTGCGCCTTTTGCTAGAATCTTTTGATTTAGGCGATTTTTTCTTTGCTATAGTAATTTTTGATTTACTTTTAGGTTCTAATTCAATTGATCCAACAATTTTCTTTTTCTGACTTGGTTTCTTGGAATCAAATTCTATTAGCCTGCTATCAGTTTTAATGGCTGTTGCTTCTTTCA
>JAEOUJ010000097.1 GCA_016839405.1 Candidatus Gerdarchaeota archaeon
CCGAAAGAAGATTTAGTTTTACAATAAGGCAATTTAAAAAAGAAAATCCTGATGGATATATTTCTGTTTTATGTCATAAAGTAGATATGATAACCCCCGAAGAATTAGTACCACTTTTAGAACATATAAAGGATACTTTTAAAGATCCAAAATACGAAATTCGATTTGAAGCTTCAAGTATTTATTATACACAGAGTTTGAAGGATTTAGTTTTTCATTTAATGAAAGAAGCTAATATGAATATTGAACGATTTGAATTAATTACAAGCATTAGTAAGAAAATCGAAGAAAGTGATGAATTTCAAAGCTTTATGGTGCAGAATAAAGGTGATCCTCGAGTAAAGGAATTATTAAGCTTAATCGATCCTGAACCAGAAGCAAGTCTTCCTACTTATGGTAAAGTAAGCTTACAATTTGATTTATCAGCTTATGATATTATTGAAATTGTACTAATTGATAAAGGAACATTATCACCTATTATTGGCACTTCATCACCTAGTGAAGTTAGTGTTGAAAAATCTATGGATTATATAATTGCTTTACAAGATTTCAAAAAAATAATTACTGAGAAAAAAGAAGCAAATTCTTCCCAAGCTTTTATTGCAACTTCATCTAATGAAAAAGTTCATGCAATGATTTTTAATCTAGAGGAAAATTTTCTTCTAATAACATCATTTTCAAAAATAACTCAAGAAAAAACTAAAGCTTTTTACCAATTATTAAATGAATTTACTCAGAAAATTGATGTCAAACCAGTTGTTGCAACAGAACCAATTGTTGCATCTGAGATTGATGTTGAACCCAAAATTCCCTTTACTCCTCCGGTTGTGGAAGTAGAAGCTCCAATTATACAACCAATGCCTCAAGAAGTGACAGTAATTCAAAATGGAAACAGTGAAATTATTTCTATCGATAATTTAGAATCAGAGGAGAAAAGTGTTTTTTCATTCCTTAATAAACTAAAAGAAGAGAAATTACAAGAAATTGAAGAAGAAGAAGAAGAAAGAATAGAAGCTGAAGTTTTGGAAGCACCAATTCCAACTGAAACAGAAATAAAATTAGAAACTGAGTCTATTGAAAGAATTGAACCCAGTACTGATGTAGAAGCTCCTATAATTGATTTAACTCAGGAAATAATTGAAGATGTAAAACCACCAATAACTGAGGAAATGTTAGAAGAAGAAAAACAGGTAGTTCATCAATCACCATTTGTACAAATGTTAAAAGAAGAAGAAAAAGTAATATCTGAAAAAATAGATGACAAAACCGAAGATAAAAAACCAAAATCAAAATTCCTACAACGATTACAGGAAGAAGAACAAAGATATAAAATTAAACAAGTAAAATTAGATATGGATGAAAAAGACAAAGATGCTAAAGAACATATTCATATTGATAAAGATCAAATAGCTCATCTCGCTGAATATCTTAAAGAGAAATCATCAGAACAAGAAAGTGAAGAAAGTTAAACAAATATTCCTTTCTTCTTTATATTGCTCTACTTTTTTCATATCGCCGATATTCTAGATTATCATCAAGAATAACAGGTATTTCTCGAATTCCTTCAACACATTCATGAATAGGATAAATTTCTATTGAGGTAGTTCCAAAACCACTAGAAATTTTAACTCCTCGTTCAATGTTTTCTGAATTCTCCACAGCAATATCTAGAATTGATTTCTGAATTTGTTTTCCACAAACATCACATTTAACAAGAATTTTATTGTCAAATTTCTCTTCTAAATTCTGTGGGTTTTTTATTTTATTAAATTTAAAATAATCAATTAAATTCTTCTTCATTTTTATTTTAGCTTGACTAATTAATTCATCTGGATTAAACAAGTTATCAATCTGATCTGACATTTGAACAAAGGTATCTAAAGCTTTTAGAAGATTTTTGTCTTTAGGAAAAACACTTGTTATAACTAAATCATCAGTAACTTCTTTCATAAAAACATTAAAGTCATTATAATCAAAGATAGCATTAGATAAATATAAGCCAGGAAAATATGCTTTACCAAGTTCATTTTTTAAACGAGCAAAATTAACACCTGAAACAACTTCTGGTTCAGAATAAAGAATCAATCCTTGTGAGGTTGATAATGCAAGAAAAGCTAAATCATAATTACTTACTATTTTTTTAATCTCAGAAGATTTAGCATCATCTCTTGGATAAGCGAAAGATAATACTTGTTGCATAGCTTCCCAAACTGAATTATCATAAATAGAGGTACCAAAAATATCAACATTATCATATTTTTCAATTTCAAAAATTTCAGCAATAGATTGTACAATTGCTTTGCGTTTATTTAAAGGGACTATATCAATTTTGTGAGCAAAAACATAAATTCGAGCTGTTTTACTAACATCTGTAAGACTTTTTAAAGTCATATCAAAATAGTATTTGGAACGCATAATATTTGCTGCATCTGAAGTATCAACAACGAATATTGCTGCTTTAACGTTAGTAAAGGTTCTATCCTTATATTGTTGGAAAACTTCATTTAGATAATTTGTTTGTCCACCAATATCAAATAGGTTTATTCCTCCACCTGCAAGATTGAAAAGTTTTCTATTTATTCTTACAGTAGCTGGATTTAGCGCAGTAGCTTCTGGAGTAAATCCTTCAAATACGACTTGTCTAATTGATGTTTTGCCTGATTGTGATAATCCCAAAACAACTACTTTTGATTCATATGCATTTTCTGATGTCATTAGTTCACCATGCCTATTTTCTTCTTAAATACACTATTTTTTATTTTTTGGTATAGGAATTAAAGTCTTACTAATGATTTATTATTTGTAATTAATTTTAAATAAAGGTATATTTAATGGCAAATTATGTCATTAAAAGAAGCTAATATATTGTTAACAAATGATGATGGCATTCGAAGTAATGGTTTAATTTCACTCTATCAAGAATTATCTAAATTTGCTAATGTTACAATAATAACTCCTCATGTACAACGAAGTGGTGAGGGTAAAGCAATAACAATTAATCAAATTCTTCGAGTTGAAGAAATAGAGATTTTTGATAATAAAACAAGCTA
>JAEOUJ010000098.1 GCA_016839405.1 Candidatus Gerdarchaeota archaeon
GCAGCTTTATTACCTGTTGCTGAACGACCCCCTTTTAAAAATATAACAGGTTTTATTTTTGTAACTTCTTTTAATGTTTCAATTAATTTACGGCCATGTGTTGCTCCTTCAATATACAAAAAAATGACTTTTGTTGGTGAATCCTTTTCTTTTGCTAAATAATTCAAGAGCTCAGATTCTTCAACATCTGATGCATTACCATAAGATATCCATTTATCAATCCCTAATCCTTCATAAGTTGCTCGTAACATCATAGATCCAGCTAATGCACCACTTTGGGAAATTATTGATAAACTTCCAGGGATGTAAGTATTTTCCATAGCTGCGATCATTTTTGTATGAGTAGAAGCAATACCAGCACAATTAGGTCCAATTATCCTTATGTCATGTTTTTTAGCAACTTTTTTCAGTTCATTTTCTAGTTCAATATTACCTACTTCAGAGAAACCCCCACTTAAAACAATAGCATGATGAATATTTCTTTTAGCACAATTTTCTAACTCAGCAGGAATAAAACGAGCTGGTATAGCTAAAACTGCTAACTCTGGATCTTCGGGTAAAGCTTCAAGGTTTGGATAACATTTGTGGTTAAAAATTGTGTCTCTTTTAATATTTGTAAAATAAAGATTGCCTTCAAATTTGCCTGCCAAAAGATGTTTCGCTAACATTCCTCCAATAGATCCTGCTCGTTCAGATGCGCCAATTAGAACTAAACTTTTAGGATTAAAAAATGGTCGTAAATCAGTAGTAACCATTGTAAATGAACTCCATTTTTATAAACTAATAACGATTGTAAAGACATTTCTTTAAAATTGTTGTTATTGATAATAGGAGAAAACGAATTTAGAGTAACTCAGTAAAACTTCGAGTAAAAGCTTCAACTAAATCACAGGCATGTTCTAGATCCTTTGTATCAAGTAAACTAATCGGGCTATGTATGTATCGACAAGGAACAGACACTACTGCTGATGGAATTCCTGAACGAGAAATAGCTATTCTTCCTGCGTCAGTTCCTCCTGTTATTGATTTTTTATACTGCCAAGGTATGTTATTTTTCTTAGCTAAATCTCTTAACTTATTTAGTATTTTTTCATTAACAATTAATGATTTGTCTGCAACAGTAATAGCAGGTCCTAAACCTAATTTTGTAGGGCAATCTTGATCTGAAATGCCTGGTGTGTCACCTGCTGTTGTATTTTCAATTGCTAAAGCCATATCTGGATTAATTGAAAAAGCTGCGGTTGTTGCACCTCTGCCACCAACTTCTTCAGCAGATGCGAAATTGAAAACAACAGTTCCAATTGGTTTGTTGATAGATAATCTTCTAATTATTTCAATTAAAACTACACAACCTGTTCGATCATCAAAAGCTTTCCCAATAACTCTCCCATTTGGTATTTTACGAAATTCACCAGCCAATGTACCAGTTGTTCCAATTTCTATTCCCCATTTAGCTACCTCATCAGCAGATGTAGCACCAATATCTATAACAAGTTCATCAGCATTTGGAACCTTAATTTCACCGATAGTAATATGTGGTGGTTTAATCCCTATAATTCCATATACAGGCTTTTTTTTCTCATCATCAGGAACAATAATAACTGTTTGCCCTGGAAATAGTAAATCAATAAAACCACCAATTTTAGCGAAATAAAGAAATCCTTCATCTGTAATATGCCTGATCATCAATCCTATCTCATCTGTATGTGCATCCAGCATTAAAATAGGAGCATCTTTTTTGGTTCCTTTAATAGTTGCAATAAGATTGCCTGAGATATCTATTTTGGTTTCATCAACTAAATCCTTAATTTTCTTTTTAATTGCTTTAACAACATTCTTCTCTCGCGAAGCTACCCCAACAATTTGTGACAATTCTTCTAAATCATTAACAATTTGATTTGACATAAGAAACACCTATGAAATTGTTTTCTCATAGGCATTAACCATTATTGAATTTTATTATATAAAGTATTAAAAAAAGAGGAGGAAAACTCCCAAAAAAATCATTGTTTTTTCTTTCTAATGATTATTACTACTAATGATATAAAGGTTAAACCACCAATAACAGGTAATAGATATAGTGATAGTCCATTAGTGAAAATGTCCTCATTTATACCAATGATTGGATCATGTATCATTTTCAATCCATCCCCATAATTTGGATATGTCAACCATAGATGATCTTGACCATCATCAAATCCTTGGCTACCTGTTGGTGGTTCAACCATATCTGCAAAGAAGCAAGTTCCTACATCTATTGTGTCAACGAGAATATCAAATTCATCATAAACATTAGCAAAAGTGGTCCATTCGTAATAAGCAACAGCTTGTTCTTTGTATTCATCACTAGTAAATTGCATTGTTCTAGTGTTTGTTCCATTTTCCGTAACGGTTCCATTTCTAACTTGAACACGATGTCTATCTTGAACCTCGGTTAGATAAGATTCAATCGCAATTCCAGCTGCATTTTGATTAAAAACCCAATTATTAACTATTATATCGAATTTCAATTCTGTCAAAGCATCTACAAATTGATCTGTACCATCAATTGGCTCATTAATTGTATAAATATTCATAATTAATTTAATATCAGCTCCATTTGCCAAATCTGCTAAGGTTAATGTAATGGTAACTTGATTGTCTCCTTCGTAAATATCATAAGTCCAATCATTTGAAATAAGGTTATAGGCAATTCCACCAAGTTCACTTCTATCATCAAGGAAATCGTCATCTCCAGTGAATTCTTGGATCTTCAATAATTGAAGTTTATACATTTCATCTGCACTAGATTTATTGCCAAACCACCACATTAATTGACCTTGACTGGGAATAATTTTAACTGTCATATAATCAGTGGTAATATTAATTGCTCCTAAATTATCACTAACACTGATTTCTTCAGTTTCGGCTGAGATAAGTTGTGAAGTTACTGGAATAAGAATTAAACTAATGAATATAATGCTAATTATCCTTTTCTTCAAGATTTAATTTCACCTTTAATTTTTCTTAATGTAAATCAATATTTGCAGTTCTTTAGGAACCTAAATTGATGTATAATAATACTATATCATAAGTTGATTTTTAATAAGCTCTAACAATGGTTAAGAAAAGGTAAAAAGTAGGTTTAGCTTGGGTTTTAAGAAAAATAATTTCTATAAGTAATGATTAGTTTTAACAAACCGTTCATTTATAATTGAACGTTCAAGATTTTTAGAAAGAATAATAAACAAAACATATACTATTATTTAGTTGGTGCGAATCCAAGATGCGAGATTTAACAAACAATGCATTGGAAATTTGCAGCAAAGAGGGAGCTACCTATGCAGATATACGTATTGTAACAATTTATGACGAAGATATTGCAATTAAAAGGGGGAACATAGATGCTCTTAATCTTTCCACTGTTAAAGGGTTTGGCATTCGAACAATTGCAGATGGAGGATTAGGATTTGCTGGTTCTTATCTAATAACAAAAGAGGAAATAGAACGGGTAGCGAAACTTGCTGTAAGGATTGGTAAAGCTTCTGGATCAACAAGAAAGAAGCCAATAAAATTTGTAGAAGAAAAAGCTGTTGAAGATAGCTATAAAACACCAATAAAGAAGGATCCTTTTAAAATTCCCACAGAAGAAAAAATAGAGATTCTTGTTGAGGTTGAGAAAAGGCTTAGAGAATATGATCCTGAAATAATAAAAATGTCTCAATCAGATTATCGAGGACACAAAGAAGAGAAAATATTCGCAAGCACAGAAGGAGCATATATAACTCAAGAAATCGTTTTTTGTGGAGGAGGATTCTCTTGCACTGCTATAAGTCCAGGAACACCACCTCAGAGAAGATCTTATCCAGGATCATTTAGAGGAGATTTCTCAACAAAAGGACATGAATATTTTGAGGAATTACAATTACTAGAAAATGTGGAAATAACTGCAAAAGAAGCAATAGCATTAACAAATGCAAAAGCATGCCCAACTGAAAAAGCAACCTTGCTATTAGATGGAAATCAATTAATGTTACAAGTTCATGAATCTGTAGGACATCCAACCGAATTAGATAGAGTATTAGGAACGGAAGCAGCTTATGCTGGTACAAGTTTTGCTACTCCAGATAATATAGGAAAATTAATGTACGGAAGTAAATTCGTTAATTTAACATCAGATTGCACTTTACCTGGCGGATTAGGAACATATGGATATGACGATGAGGGTGTGTCAGCGAGAAGAGTGGATTTAGTAAAAGAAGGATTGTTTGTTGGTTATCAAAGTTCTAGAGAAACAGCTGCTTTATTAGGATTAGAGAAAAGCTCCGCTGGAATGAGGGCTGACAATCCACAAAAATTACCACTAGTAAGGATGACAAACATTAATCTTGAACCAGGAGATTGGAAACGTGATGAATTAATTGCTGAAACAAAGAAAGGTATTCTAATGTCTACTAACAGGTCATGGTCCATTGATGACAAAAGATTGAATTTTCAATTTGGAACAGAAATTGCATGGGAAATAATTAATGGCGAATTGGGCGAAATAATTAGAAACCCAACATATACTGGAATTACACCAGAATTTTGGGGAAGTATGGATGCCCATTCAAAAGATGATTGGAAATTGTTAGGTACGCCTAACTGCGGCAAAGGACAACCTGGCCAAGTTATGTATGTTGGTCATGGTGTTGGTACTGCAAGATTTCATAATATAAGAATTGGTATTACAAAGGAGGATATAGCTACCAATGGAGTTCAATAAAGAATTATTACTTGAAAAA